>NZ_CALLJH010000023.1:0-59051 GCF_938091255.1 uncultured Chloroflexus sp. | reverse complement strand
GCTGCGGCGGCTGCCCAATCTGCGCATCGGCGATCAAAACTTGATTGCGGCCGAGCCGCTTGGCTTGATAGAGGGCCGCATCGGCTTTTTCGATCAAGCCGCTGGCTTCAATCCCATGCGCCCATTCAGCAACGCCGGCTGAAAACGTCACCCGTAACGGTGCTCCCTCGCGCTGATGCTCGATATGGGCAAACCGCTCGCGCAGGCTGTCAACCACCATGGCCGCACTCGCTGCGCGCGTTTCCGGCATCACGATCAAAAACTCTTCCCCTCCATAACGACCGATCAGGTCGCTCGCGCGCAGCCGCTGCCGTAACAGCCGGGCTAAGCTCTTCAAAACTCGATCGCCGGATCGATGGCCATACTGATCATTGACACGCTTGAAATGGTCAATATCGATCAACGCAACCGACAACGGCTGGTTGCTCCGCCGTGCGCGCGCCACCTCACGGATCAGTAAGTCTTGGGTGACGCTGTGATTGAACAACCCGGTCAGGCTATCGCGTACCATCAAACTGCGCATCGCCCGCGCTCGCTGAATGCGCGAACTGATTGCGGCCACCAGATGCTCTAAATTGATAGGTTTCGTTAGAAAATCGTCGCCACCTTGCGCTAGCGCCGCCAACTGCGCCGAGCGATCGGTTTCTCCCGATAGGAATACTATCGGTATGCTGTGATACTCTGGCTGCTGGCGAATGACCGCTGCTAATTCCTGCCCGTTACAGCCGGGCATATAGACATCAAGCAAGATGAGATCAGGCGGCTGTTCGGCCAATAACATTGGTGCTTCCAGCGGATCGGTTGTGGTCACCACCCGCATCCCAGCCGCCCGCAACGCCAACGCATACACCTCCGCCATCAATGCCGAATCATCAACGATGAGTACGGTGTACGGCTCGGTATTCACCCGCTGTGTCATCTGATCGATCTGATCAATGAGCAGCCCAACATCAATCGGCCGCGTGAAATAACCGCGCCCGCCGGCGCGCACCGCAGCGAGACGCAAAGTAAAATCTGATGAACTGGCGGTAAAGAACATCGGCAATGCCTGACCGTACCGATCATGCAAGAAGGCAGCCGCAGCAATACCGCTTTGTTCCCCTTCTTGCAGATCAAGATCGAGTATGAGCACGTTCGGCATCTGGCGCTCGACTGCCGCTAACAGTTCGGCGCTGCTGCGAAACTGGGCCGTGGTATAACCGAAATAAGCGATTTGGCGCGCTAATTCTTCCGTCTCGTCTTGATTGCGCCCGGCCAGATAAATTAGCGTCGTGGCTGCCGCCGGCTGACCACGGCTGAGCGGTTGCGGCACTGGTGCGCCGCTATTGCGCATCACATCAAGCAGGTTTTCCACTAGCGAAGCCAGACTCACTGCTGCCTCATCTGTATCAGCCCGGCGAATTACCGGCTGAAGGGCGACATCAAGGGCACGCGCAGCATCACTGACCGCTGCAAGACCGAATGTCGCCCCTGAACCGGCCAAATTGTGCGCAATCCGCTGTAACTCTCGCAGATCGTCCGTCTGCAACTCACCAGATTGCCATCGCGCCCAAATTGCTTCAATCTGCCTGAGCTTTGCCTCGATCTGGGCCAGATACTGGTGTTGGAGATCTGTGAAGAGGGAGTGCGCCTCATCAGGATTTGCCTTCATACCATCTCACGCTCCCTCATCCGTCTGATTCAGCGGGTTCACGCGCCATCAGACGATCCATCGGTTAGGTATTATCATACTCGATTGAATGCTTTTCCGATGAACTACGGTGGATCGAATCGAGTAATTCGGATTAAGAAATCCTGACAACTTTTGTTGACGCCCTACTCTACCGGCTGCTAGGCGCCGGCGGCGCTATTACCACTAGCGCAACCCCAACTGAAGCGATGACCAATCCGCCAACGGCTAGCCAGCCCAGCCGCTCGCCAAATAAGAACCACGCTTCGACTGCGGTTGCCGGTGGCACCAGATAAAAGAGGCTTGATACGCGCGCCGCCGTTCGCGCTCGTATCAATAGCATCAAGAGGAGAATTGCCCCAATTGATAAAACTAGCGTCAACCACAGCAACGCTCCGATCAGGGCCGGTTGCCAATCAATCACCTGTTTCTCAAACAGCAGCGCTAATGGCGCCGTCACTAGCAACGCCCCCAGATATTGCGCCCACGTGCCGCTCAGCAGCGGCAATCCGGCGCCAAACCGTTTTTGGTAAAGGGTGCCGGCAGTAGTGGCCAGCAAGGCGATAATCGCCGCTGTCAGCGTTACCGGCGTAACCAGCGGCGGCCCGGCTACCATCAGTTTATCACTCACGACTGCCGCAACGCCAATCAGCCCAAGCGCTAACCCGAACCATTGCCGCCATGCGATCTGCTCGCCGAGCGCCCACTGGCTGATCAGTGCGGTCAAAATCGGCTGCAAACTAACGATAAGCGCTGTGAGACCCGCCGGCATGCCGCCATCAATCGCAAAAAAGACCCCGCCCAAATAGCCACTATGGAGCAGAATCCCAACGATTGCGCTGTGACCGTAGGCGCTAGCTTGCGCGAGCCATGGCTGCTGAAACATCACGGTCAAGCCGCCCAGAATGATTAATACGAGGACAAAGCGGATGCTGAGGAAGGTGAACGGTTCGATGTGCGGTAACCCAAAACGTGCCCCTATAAATCCGGTGCTCCAGAGCAGCACAAAAAGGAACGGAGCAATCGTCGCGAGATGGGTAGAAACGGCAATGTGGCTCTTCATGCAGAGTTGTTTTCTTTCAGTATAACACCCATGTTCATCAGGTTCTCATTTTATGCTAAACTATGGTCTGTGCCGAATATCACGATATCAGGCCGAATGACGAGGAGGTTCCAGATGAGTTGGCGAGGTTCTGGATCGAGTAGTTTTCGTTCGCGCAGCAGCAGTAGTAGTGGCCGCAGCAGCGGCAATGGCGGCTCAAGCTTCTCGGGTGGCAGCGCCGGCGGACCACCCCTGAGTGTGATGATCGGGTTGGCGTTTGGGCTTGGTTTCATTGCGCTAATCATTATGATCGCCTTCAACGTCAATCAGGGCAGTTTTGTCGCCGCCGGTCCCCGTCCCACCGCAACGCCGCGCCCCACCGCTACTCCCCGTCCTACTGCGGCGCCAGCCGCTACCCAGCCGACCAAAGCCCCGGCTGCGCAAGCTACCAACGCCGCTGGTGGCACTAACGTAGTGAACGAAACCCCGGCGCAAACTATCGAGATTCAGGCTGATCCGAATGCTTTGGCATTCGTCCAGACTTCTCTAACTGCCCCTGCAAACACCGTCGTTAAGCTCAATTTCGTCAACCAAAACAACCTTGGCGTCCAGCACAACTGGGTACTGGTCAATGGCGGTGATGATGTGGCCGCCGCCGTGAACAACGCTGCGCAGGCAAACGCTGATGCCCTCTTTGTGCCGCCGCCCGATACGCCCGGCGCCTTAGCATGGACGCCGATGCTCAATGCTGGTCAAACCGGCAGCGTAACCTTCCGCACGCCCCCCCCCGGCACCTATCTCTACATTTGCACCTTCCCCGGTCACTATCTAGCTGGTATGAAGGGCACGCTGACGGTTACTCAGTGACCGGTTAGTGGCTTGATCGCAACGCCAGTAGTGCAGTAGCACTATTGGCGTTATCTTTTTTGTCACTCAGCACACCGTTCTAACACGGCAATCGTCTCAACGTGCGGTGTGTGGGGAAACATATCGTATCCCCGCAGGCTCGTTACTCGATATGCGGTCTGTAGTAGCTGCAAATCGACAAGCTGAGTGAGCGGGTTGCACGACACATAGACAATCCGCTGCGGCCCGATCCGCAGCAGTTCATGGCAAACCTGCGGCCCTAGACCGGTACGCGGCGGATCGGCGACGATTACCGGCAAACTTCCCGCCGGCTGCGCGCGCAAGTACTCCAACGTATCGGCGCAGATCGGGTTGAAGTTGGCAACACCATTGGCGATCGCATTGCGCTGCGCACGTGCGACGCTGTCCGCCACTGCTTCAACGCCATCGACGCTGGCAACGCGCCGGGCCAGATGCAACCCAATTGCGCCAACGCCTCCATACAGATCGGCAGTCCGCATTGTTGGCTCAACTGCCGCTGCGCTGACCGCATCGCTGATTAACCGATCCGCTAAATAAACATTGTTTTGAAAGAAGGTATTGGGGCCGACGAAACAGACCATCTCGCCAATGCGCATCGTCAGATCGGCTGCGCCCCAATGCCAGTACGGCTCGCCGAATGAGAGATCGGTCAGCGTGTCGTTGACCAACCAGTGAAAGCCTACCACCCCCGGCTGGGCCAGTGCCGTCTCCGCCAGCGCAGCCATCGTTGCTTCATCACCGCCGCCAGCCGTTACCGCTGCGATCAGCAATTCGTCATTTGGGCTGCGCCGCACCACCACATAGCGCAAAAAGCCGGTATGGGCACGGATGTCGTAATCGGGCACACCTAACTCGCTGGCCCGCCGCCATACCGCTTGCGCCGCCGCAAACGCCATCGGCGGTATCAGGTGGCACGTTGTGAGTTCGATAATGTAATTAAACTTGCCGCGCGCTCGCAAGCCAAATCGCCCCTTCGTGGCGACGTAATCCATCCGGGTGCGGTAGGCAAACGGGTCCGGCGAGGGAACAACCTCAAACCCATCAACGCTGATCCCGCCGCTCTCGTACAGTTCGCGTAAGACGGCAGCTTTCGCTGCTACCTGATCGGCGTATGCCCGATCCTGAAACGCGCACCCGCCACATTCCCGCGCATGCGGGCATAATGGCGGCGTTGGCTGCCCGGCTAATACCCGATTAACGATCGCCTTGCGCAGCGTCTTACTGGTAAATGTCATAGCAGATGCTCACATTCCAGCGGCGCTGCTAACCTTCGTTTCACCATAGCCACTCGTCTTGGCCGTATCAATTCAACCCATAACGCTGATTGCGGGCCAGCGTGTTCTGCTCGCTTAGCCAACGCTGCAACGCCTCTTGCGGCGATGCCGCCACTTCCAGCTCATGCAACTCAATCCCAATGTGCGTCAAGGTTAACGCCACCTGCGACGAAATACCGGTCAGCGTTACTCGACAACCCAGCAAACGCAATGAGCGCACTGTTTGAGTTAACGCATTAGCAACTGCTGTGTCGATCAATGGTACGCCAGCTACGTCGAGAATAACCAAATTAACCCGCCGTTCGTAAACGAGTTCCAATAACCGTCTGGTAATCTTGCCCGCCCGTTGGCTATCGATCCCGCCCACAAGCGGGACGAGCAAGACGCCATCGGCAATCCGCACTGCCGGTGTCTCAAGCTGGCTCACCAGTTCGAGCAGCTCTTGCTGACGCTGATTCTGCTCGGCTAACTCGTGACGCTGCTGCTCGATCGCTGCTGCACGCTCGGCAATTTCAGCCCGTGCCGCTTCAGCTTGGGCCGCATTCCGTTCAGCCTCAATCCGAGCCGTATCGAGCGCAAGCCGAGCAGCCGCAAAGGCAACTACCTGCACAATATAGCTTGCTAATACGCCAACATCCGCGTAGACGCTATCAAATCGACCATCGGCCAATACATCGCGACCGAGCAAGATGGCAATCATCGCCAACCCAATCCCGGCCACCCACTGCGTATTCGTAATCGCAATGGCAAACGCTAACGGCGTGAAGAGCACGATTGTCTGCCCCTCTAGTGGCAGGCCAAAGGCTACCACCAGTGCCACACCGCTTGTGGCAAACATCCGTGCCCCTTCCCAACCGCGCCAGTAAAGCCATGTAGCTATCCAGAAGATTGCCGAAACGATGAGGGTGAGAATAATCGTTGTTAATGGATCACCAAACACGATGTTCAGCAACCCGCGTACTAGCGTGTAGCCCGCCATACCGCCCATAAGGACGAGGGCTAAACTTCGTTGGTCGACTCGCACAGGCCCTCCGTAGTTTGCAAGAATCTTCTACGTACTAGTTGGTACTAATCACCAAACCGCTGCGCAATGGCACGGCGCACAGCATCAACGTCGGGCGGCAATTCGATGGGCGGGTTGGTATATTGGCCGACCACATCGCGCAATGTCCCTTCATGATACTCGACTTTAAAGCGACTAAACTTCAACCCGTGCGCCGTAGAAATCACTACGACACGATCCCCCCGTTCGATTTCACCGCGCTGTACGAGTTTGATCAACGCAGCAAGGGCCACGCCAGTATGCGGGCAGGCATACGCACCGGTGCGATCAGCCCGCGCAGCAGCGTCGGCCAATTCTTGCTCGGTTGCCTGCTCGACAATCCCATTAAAGCGGCGCAGAATGCTAATCGCGCGATTAATACTCACCGGATCGCCAATCTGAATGGCGCTCGCCGCCGTAGGTTGGGCCTTCACCGGTTCGTACTCGCGAAACCCGGTGAGGTATGACCGGTACAATGGATTGGCGTTGGCTGCCTGTGCCGTCACTATCCGCGGCAACCGGTTGATCAGACCGAGTTCGTACATCATCAACAGACCCTTGCCGAGCGCAAAGGTGTTGCCGAGGTTGCCGCCGGGAATGATAATCCAATCCGGCACTTCCCAATCAAACTGCTGCACAATCTCGATCCCAACTGTCTTTTGGCCCTCGACCCGCAGAGAATTAAGTGAATTGGCCAAGTAGATGCCATTATCGGGGTTGGCGGTAATTTCACGCACAATGCGCATACAGCCATCAAAATCGGTATCGAGCGCCAGCACGAGGGCACCATGTGCAACCGGTTGCACCAACTGGGCAATACTCACTTTGCCTTTCGGCAAGAACACGATTGTCGGAATGCCGGCTGCCGCGCCATACGCTGCTAGTGCCGCAGAAGTATCACCCGTTGAAGCACAAGCAATTGCCCGGATCGGTTTGCCCTCGCTGATCATTTGCTTGACCACGCTGACCAGCACGGTCATACCGAGATCTTTGAACGAGCCGGTGTGTGAATTGCCGCACATCTTGATCCAGAGATCTTCAAGCCCGATCTCGCGCCCAAAGCGCTCGGCCCAAAAGAGATTGGTGCCGCCTTCAAACATACTGACCACGTTGTCGTCAGAGACAATCGGACAAACCCACTCTTTCTTCCCCCACACGCCACTGCCATACGGCCACGTGGTTCGCATCCAACGCTCATCAAACAGTCGTTTCCACTCTTCCGGGCTACGTTGGGCCAGCGCAGCCATATCATGCTGCACCTCTAACAACCCGCCTGACCGGCTGTAATACACCACCTCCGTCAGCGGGTACCGCTCGTTAGGATCGTCTTGGGCGGCAAACCATGCGTGATACATTGCGCTTCACTCCTGCATGCTGCGTTTGCCTGAAATTAGGCAGCGTGAGGTATCCTTAGTTCGCTCGGCCGATATTAGGTTGTTCTTACAAGTGTTTATCATACCATCGAATGGGTTGGGCCGCCATGCGGCGGGGGTAGGGCATACTGCTGTGTGCCCCTACGCGCGGGGTGTTGCCGGAGATTGAAAAGCTTCAGCAAACTGACGCGCTTGTGTGCCCCTACGCGCGGGGTGTTGCTTGTCGTTCAACCGTACCGCTCATACGCTATAATGACCCTATATCTTTAGCATGGTTGACTGCGCCCCTGCGGCGCAAGGGAGGTTAGCGCAATGCGGCATGTCCGCGCACTGTTACTCGGCCTTTCGCTGCTGGCGTTGGTGGTTTCCTGCGCCGGTTACATCTTCCTCAGCGAATTGCGCGCGACGCCGGCAACATCCGGCACTCCGGTTGAGTTTGTGGTCGCCCCCGGCGAAACGGCCAACGATATCGCCACCCGGCTCGGCGAGGCTGGCCTGATCCGCCAACCGGCCTTGTTTCGGGCGCTGGTGCGTTGGCGCGGTCTCGATCAACAGATACAGGCCGGGCGCTATGTGCTAAGCCCGGCAATGACGATGAGCGAGATTCTGATCGTCTTGCAGAGCGGGCGCGTCGTCAACGATATTCAGATTACGATCCCTGAAGGTCTCCGTCTCGAAGAGATTGCTAGCATCATCGCCGCCGCCGGTCTGGTCAGCGAGAGCGAATTTTTGGCCGTAGCGCGCGATGGCGACCGCTTCCGCGCCGATTATTTCTTGCTCAATAGCTTGCCGGCGGGCGCAACGCTCGAAGGTTATCTTTTCCCCGACACCTATCGCTTCGCCCCTTCGGCTGATGCCGAGACCATTGTGCGCAAGCTGCTCGATCGCTTCGTTGAGCAGTACAGCACCATCGAGCGCTCGGTGCGCGTGCCGGGGGTAACAGTGCATCAGATTGTGACCATGGCTTCGATTATTCAACGTGAAGCGGCGTTGCTCAGCGAGATGCCTCAAATCAGCGCTGTCTTCTGGAACCGGCTCAAGCCCCAGTATGCCCCAACGTTCGGCGGCGGCTTGCTCGGCGCTGACGCTACCGTCCAGTATGCCATCGGCTATGACGCCACTGAAGGCACATGGTGGAAGCGCAACTTAACCGTGACCGATTTGGCCATCCAAAGCCCGTATAATACCCGCATCACGCCGGGCCTGCCGCCGGGTCCAATCGCTGCCCCCGGCCTTGCCGCCCTCACCGCAGCGGCCCAACCGGATGAGACATCGCCGTATCTGTTCTTTGTCGCAAGTTGCGAACGCGACGGTTCGCATAAGTTCGCGACGACCATCGAAGAGTTTCGCGTCTACGAAGCGGAGTGGTTGGCGTGCCAACAGAATCGACCCTAACGGCAGAGATTATCTTGATCGGTGATCCGGTGGCCCATTCCCGTTCGCCAGCGATGCACAACGCAGCACTGGCGGCGCTCGGCATAGCTGCCCGCTACCGCGCCGTGCAGACGACTGCCGCCGACTTGCCAGCCCGTATCGCCGAGCTGCGCCAAGCACAGTTCCTTGGGGCAAATGTCACCTTGCCGCACAAGCAGGCGGTAATGCCGCTACTCGATGAGCTTGATCCGCTGGCGGCCCGCATCGGCGCCGTCAATACCATCGTGCGCCAATCCGATGGCCGGCTGCTAGGAACCAATACCGATGCGCCGGGATTGTTGGCCGATCTGGCCACCGCTGAATGGTCGCCCACCGGTCAAGAGGTAGTTATTCTTGGCGCGTCGGGGGCGGCGCGCGCCGCCGCTTTCGCGCTAGCCGATGCTGGCGTCGCTGGTCTCACGATCATCAACCGCAGCTTGATGCGCGCGGTTGATCTCGCCGCCGCTGCCGCCGCTAACCAACCGGCGCTGCGCGCGCGGGCGTTGGCGCTGGCCGATCCGGTCGTCGCCGAGGCTATCGCCGCCTGTACACTGCTGATCAACGCCACCTCCTTGGGTTGGCACGATGACGAAACCCCGCTGCCTGATCCGCCGGTTGGCCCGCATTGTCTGGTCTACGATATGGTCTACCGCGAGACAACCCTTTTGCGCGCTGCCGCCGCGCGCGGCGCGCGGGTGCGCGATGGCCGCGGGATGTTGGTTGAACAGGGAGCCCTCGCCTTTGAACGCTGGACGGGCCGCCCAGCACCGCGCAAGATCATGTGGCAAGCCGCGTTTGGGGTGGAGCACGGGCCATGATCAGTCTGCTCGTCATCGGTATTGGTCTAGTGCTGGGAAGTTTGCTGAATGTGCTGATTATCCGCCTGCCCCGCGAGCAACGCCTGCTCGGCTGGCCGCGCTGCATTCGCACCGGCCAACCGCTGCAATGGTGGCAGTTGCTGCCAGTGCTGGGGTGGGTCTTACAACGCGGTAAGGCCGCCGATGGTCGCCCACTGCCGATCATCTACCCGTTGGTCGAAATCGGCAGCGCCATCTGGTTGTGGCGGTTGTACGACCTCTACGGATTTGGCCCGCTCTTCCCGTATCTGGCCTTTGTCGGCGCGGTCTTGATCGTCACCGGCGTGGTTGATTGGCTCTACCGCTGGATCTACACCGTTGTCATTCTGGGAGGGGCGCTGATCGCCTTTATCTGGGGGTCATTAGTAGGAGCCGGCTGGCGCGAATTGCTCTTGGGCGGGTTGATCGGCGGGGTAGGGTTCCTGTTTCTCTACTTGCTGGCGCTGGTGCTGTTCCCTAGCAAATCGGCCCCGTTTGGGTTAGGCGATGTCTATCTCGCTATCTTTATTGGTGCAGCGCTCGGTTTGCGCCACCTCGGCCCAGCCCTCATCTACGGCATCTTTATGGCCGGCTTGGTCGCCGCCGGCATCCTGATTGCCCGCCGGCTTGGTCGCACGACGCCGGAATACCTGCCCTACGGCGCATACCTCTGTCTTGGGGTGTTGATCTACGTGGCCCTTGGCGGCTACTTGTCGCCATAAACGGGGCGCTGCGCGATACGGGTTTTACACGCGCCGCATTGCAACAGCCAAGAACGAATGCGGCAGGCAACCTGCCGCACTCCCTCTGCCTCGCATTGGGCGAGGAATCGCCCCTCATCAAAACACATCCGCCACCATGATCGTCTGATCACGTTCGGGGCCGACCGACACAATCCCCAGCCGCGCGCCAACCAATTGGCAGATGCGGGCCACATAGGTCTGCGCTGCATCGGGCAAATCGGCAAACCGGCGCACGTGGCGCGTTGATTCCATCCAACCCGGCAGCTCTTCATACACCGGCTCGACCTGCGCCAAAATGGCGGTTGTGGTCGGTGGATACTCGAGCACCGCGTCATTCAGTTTATAGCCAGTACATACTTTTAGCGTCTCGATCCCATCCAGCACATCAAGTTTCGTAATCGCCAAGGTGTCAATCCCGTTCACTTGCGCCGCATAACGGGCCATGACCGCGTCAAACCAACCCACCCGGCGCAACCGGCCAGTGGTCGTGCCAACCTCGGCCCACGGCGTGCCAATTTGGCGCAGCGCATCGGCCACCGGCCCATCAACTTCGGTCGGGAACGGCCCTTCACCGACGCGCGTAGTATAGGCCTTCACCACTCCAAGCACCGAATTGATCCGAGTAGGGCCAATGCCGCTGCCTTGGCACGCGCCGGCAGCACCGGGAGGCGAGGAGGTCACGAAGGGGTAGGTGCCGTGATCAATATCGAGTAATGCGCCTTGTGCCCCTTCCAACAACACCGGCAAATCTTTGTCAAGCGCCCGGTGAATGATGGGATGCACATCGGTAATATGGTCTACTAAGCGCCGGCCATACTCGAGATAGGTCAAGTAGGTATCGTGTAGCGAGAGCGGGCGGGCATTGTAGAGCTTGGTCAAGATCCGGTTCTTCTCTTCAAGCACGGTACGCAACCGGTTGAGCAACGTCTCTTCGTGCAACAAATCGCCCATCCTGATGCCGGAACGGCTCATCTTATCGGCATAAGCCGGCCCAATCCCGCGCCCGGTGGTGCCGATCCGCCCCTCGCCCCGCGCCTCTTCCTGCAACTGATCGAGCTGAATGTGATAAGGCATAATCACGTGAGCGCGATCGCTGACGAATAGCTTGGCGGTCGAAACGCCCCGCGCCTCGAGTTCTTCAATCTCTTTAATCAGCACCTCAGGATTAATCACCACGCCGGGGCCAATCACATTCACAATCCCCGGATCGAAGATGCCAGAGGGAACCAAATGTAATTTAAACGTGCCCAGATGGTTGACCACGGTATGGCCGGCGTTATTGCCGCCGCCGTAGCGAATCACCAACCGGGCGCGAGCGGCTAATAGATCAACCAGATGACCTTTGCCCTCATCACCCCACTGAGCGCCGATTAAGGCAAGCACAGGCATTGTTATTCTCCCTGTTGGATTGCACAGCTCACGCCGGTCTATTCTCGCTGCACCAATGCCACCGGCTTTCTATCCCCCGCCGTTCCGCCTCGCTACGTTCAGCCGCGCGCTCACACCCGCAACGCTGCGCGCAGACCGGCAATCGCTTCATCAACGTGCTGCGGTTCGATAATTAACGGCGGCAAGAGCCGGATCACGTCTTCCCCTGCTGTCGCCACCAACAACCCATAGCGATGGGCCGCTTCGCGCACCGCGCCCGCCGATCCGGCAATCCGCACGCCGCGCATCAACCCCCGCCCGCGCAATTCAAGCACCATATCGGGGTGCTCGGCGGCCAAATCCTGTAACGCCTCATCGAGATAATTGCTGACCTGCTGTACGTGGGCAAGAAAAGCCGGATCGCTAATCTTGCGGAAGACCGTCGCACCCACTGCGGTCGCCAACGGATTGCCGCCGAAGGTTGTGCCATGGTCGCCGGGCTGAATCGCATCGGCCACGTGTTGACCCATCAGGATCGCACCGATCGGCAGGCCGCCGGCCAGCGGTTTGGCCACCGTCATGATGTCCGGTTGCACGCCAAGCTGTTCGTGGGCCCAAACCGTGCCGGTGCGACCCATCCCGCACTGAATCTCATCGAAGATAAGCAAGGCACCATACTGCCGGCACAGCTCGCGCGCGCCGCGCACAAAGTCAGCCTCGGCGGCGCGCAGGCCTCCTTCGCCTTGCACCGGCTCGAGCACGACTGCGCAGACATCGTGCCCCATCGTCGAAGCCAACGACGCGCGATCGTTATAGCGGGCGAAGCGCACTCCCGGCATCACCGGCATGAATGGCTCGCGGTACTTCTCGCGGGCCGTAATCGCCACCGCTCCCATGGTGCGCCCGTGGAAGCTGCCGTCAAACGCGACAATCGTCGTTTTGCCTTCACCAAAATGGGCGCGCGCATAGCGGCGGGCAAACTTTATCGCCCCCTCAATCGCCTCGGCGCCGCTGTTGCAGAAGAATGCCTTGTTGAACGCCGGACTGCTCTGCACCAGCAGCGCAGCTAATTCGACCGCCGGGCGAGTATGGTAGAGGTTAGAAACGTGGATCAAACGCGCCGCCTGCTCGTTGATCGCGTTGAGCACATCGCGATCGCCGTACCCTAGCGCATTGACGGCAATACCGGCCACAAAATCGAGATAACGCTGGCCCTCGCTGTCGTAGAGATAAACACCCTCGCCGCGTTCGATAACGAAATCGGCGCGCACATAACTCTGCAACAGATAGTTGTGATCGGCCTGAATTAGGTCTGCGGCGCTCTCGCCGATCATAGTTCGTCCTTTCCAACGCGATGTGCGAACCCTCTCACGCGCAATTATACCACCGGCGGGCGGAAGGGGCGGCATAGCTTGACATGCACCGCCGTGCGGAACTGAGATTATGGTATAACGATAGCAGCCGCTTGTGGAGTGCGGCAGTGGATTTGCCGCCTGCTTAAACTTTGCGCCGCTCGAGTACGCATCCTATGATCTCATTTTACCAGCGCCTCATCCGCTGGCTCTTCCAGCGACTCTACCACGAATTTGCATGGAGTTACGATCTGATCGCATGGCTCGTTTCGGGCGGCTACTGGCAGCGTTGGGTGCTGGCCGCGTTGCCTGCGCTGCGCGGGCGCGTGCTGGAACTCGGCTGTGGCCCCGGTTATCTCCAACGGGCCTTGGCAGAACGGCCCGCCGTCGCCGGTCTCGACGCCTCACCCGCCATGCTGCGTCGCGCTGCGCGTTTTACCAACCGGCTCGTGCGCGCCGATGCCCGCCGCCTGCCGTTTGCCGATACCAGTTTTGATACGGTCTGCGCCACCTTCCCCGCCGAATATATTCTTGATCCGGTCACCCATGCTGAAATACGGCGGGTACTGGCGCCGGACGGCCAATTGGTTATTGTTGATGGCGGGCGGCTGGAAGGGAGCTATGGGCAATTGATCGATGCAATCTATCGCCTGATCTGGCTGGGACGCAACCCGCCCGATCTGCCAGAGAGCATCTCATTTGGCGATTTTCGCATGCGCGTGCAGCGCGTGACAATTGGTCATAGCAGTGTCCTCGTGATGACCGGGAGGCCGCATGAGTCCGGATCTGAGCATTGAACAGACCCTGCGCGCACGCGGCTATTCGACGCTGGCCGGGATTGACGAGGCCGGACGTGGCTGTTGGGCTGGGCCGGTGGTGGCCGCCGCAGTGGTATTAGCGCCAATCGTTTACGAACAGCCGCACCTCTTGGCAGCAGTCAACGACTCGAAACAACTGAGCGCCATAGCCCGCGAACGCGCGTTTGCCACCGTCCAAACCTACGCCCAAGGCATCGGCATCGGTATCGTGCCGGCCTTCCTCATCGACGCTTACGGCATTCTGCCCGCTACCCGCCTTGCGATGACTCAGGCGCTGCTCGCGTTGCCCTGCCCAGTTGATGCGCTGTTGATCGACGCCGAACATCTCCCCGGCCTTCGCCTGCCCCAAGAATCGTTGGTGCGCGGCGATGCCCGTTCGCTCTCGATTGCCGCCGCCTCGATCATCGCCAAAGTCACCCGCGACCAGTTGATGCGCACTGCTGATCGCTGTTACCCGGCCTATGGCTTTGCCGTGCATAAAGGGTACGGCACTGCCACGCATCGCCGCGCTTTGGCGCACTATGGCCCATCACCCATCCATCGCTATACCTTCCAGCCGGTGATAGAGTCACTCGAGCAGTTGGAACCCGCATGAATCTCCGTGAACATCTCCTTTATTCAAGCGTGCTGGCTGCCAGCTTGTACGCGCGCCAACCGGTCGCCGCTGCGCTCTTGATCGCCGGCGGTGTGCTGATCGATCTCGATCACCTCGCCCTATACGTCTGCCGCACCGGTGATTGGAGCATCAGCGGTGCGCTGCTGTACAACCGCTATCGCAACCAGTTCATTCGTCCCCATGACAACCGGCCCCGCTATGGCTCGCTGCGCTCGTGGCTGCACCAGCCGCTCTTCGTCTTGCCGCCGCTGTGGAGGCTGGCGCAGCGTTACCCATGGTTCCGTCCATTCGCCATTGGCGTCGCTTTCCATCTCTTGCTCGATCACCTGCCTCTGCCGCTGATCTGGGCAGCGTATTGGCGGGCTGGCGGACGCTGCGCGCGCTGCGGTAACCGGCAACAGATTGAGGTGTACCGCCGGCCCCGCTTCCCCGATCAGCGCATGCAGTGGGTCGCGCTCTGCCGGCAGTGCGCAAACAAGAGAATGTGGTACACTGATCATGATACGCATGCCACCACAACTTCCGCGCTGCCCAACGATTGAATAAACCGGAAGGAGTGTATTAAATGGATCCGGATGACGAGCTAACCCCGGAAGATCCGCTGACCGAACTGAGCCGGCTGGCGAGCGAAGCCATTGACAGCCAATCGAAAGGTGCCACCTCAGCCGAGCGCCGCCGGCGTTGCGATCGCGTGCTCGAACTCGAAGCGCAAGGTTTCATCACCGACGATCGCGCCTGCTTCCTCGCCGGTTTAGTGATGATCTGCGGCGAATCGGTGGCCGATTTTCACCATGCCCACCGGTTTGCCCGTCGCGCCACCGAATTAGGTGACGAACGCGCATGGACGTTGCGCGCGATGGCATGGGATCGGTTGTTGATCGAATTGGGCCGGCCACAACACTTCGGCACCCAGATCATCCGCATGGGCGGGCGTTGGTCGCTGGGTGAAGTCAATCCACAGGTGACCGATTGGGAACGGGCGCTGTTCGGCGTGCCGCCGCTGTACGTGCAGTTGCAGCGGGTCGAAGAATTACAACGCTCTGAACAAGAGTGATAATGGCGACGGGGCGATGGCATCGATCGCCCCGCTGTATAGCTGTCGTTCGCTATTATTAACACCTCTCACACCACAATCGTCTTTCCTCCACACCCATTTTCCTACCTGCATTGGTCAAGCGCTTTCCAACGATACATCCTCTGTAACAATCGTGTAATCTATGCAGATTGTTCGTTGAACGCAATCAGGCGTACAGTTTCATTGTCCTATCAGGTGTGTCTCAGGTTCAAAACAAGACAGGGGGGGAAACTATGAGACGCCTTTCGTTGCGTTCACTGTTCGCTATCGGTTTCGGCACGGCCCTCGCCCTTGTACTTGCCTGTTTCACCTACGGCGCTGCTGCATCACGCGCCAGCGTCGAAATCTTTACACCGCAAGGGCAAGCCCAATGCGCCGCAACCGGCGCTCCGGCGCCGGCTATCTTCCAAACCCAGACCTTGCTCGCGCGGTTCGACTACTACCGCGTGCTCGAACCGCCGTTTGGGCCGGAACCCATTGAGGTTGATATCACCTTCCCTGATGGGCGCATTTTTACGGTCAGTGCCGCTCAATTCCTCGACGGTGTGATCGATATGCCCACTAACGTGCAATTTGCCCGCTTTACCAACAACGCCGGCCAACTCTCGCTCAACATTACCATTCCGGGCACATGGCCCTACGGTTGTTATCGCCTCACCGGGCGGGGGCTGGGTGTGGGTGGCGCTCACACAGCCTCAGCCTTCTTCGTCGTTATTCCCGGCGGGCGCCCCGGCCCGACCGGCAACGCCACGCTGCGGGCAACCTTGAACGGGCAAGATACAAATGTCCTGCTGCAAGGGCAAATTCTCGAGGTAGACGGGCGCAATTTCTTGGGTGGCGAGTTGGTCTCGTTCTGGCTCACCGCCCCCGATGGCACGGTCATTAACTTCCCCCCCGGCCAGCAGGTCGTGCAAGCGACGCCAAGTGGAGCAGTATCAACCTCGTTCCAGTTTGAAGGGAAGAATCCGGTGGGACGCTACACGGTAACCGCGCTCGGCAACACCAGCGGCTTTCGTGTCTTTGCCCACTTCGAGCTGAAGTCGCGGCCTGTCACCCAACGCGGCCCAGCCCGGCTTTCGGTCGTGGTACCATTTGGTGCCGAAGCGCCACAACGTTCGATCTTCTACGCCAACGGCGATCTCTTCTTCCCCGGCGAGCGGGTTGATCTATGGCTGACGCTGCCCGATAGCTCAGTGCGCGGTTTCCCCTCAACCTTTGCCGATCCGGTGGCCGGCCAGTTTCTGGTAGAACTGTTCCTCGATGAGCGGCTACCGGTCGGATTCTACCAATTGACGGCGCAGGGAGCGGTCAGCCAGCAATTGGTCATTGCCACGTTTACTCTAACCCAAACCACTGACACGATCGCCAATCCGCAACCGGTGCCGCAAATCGGCCTTGATAACAACCCCGTAACGCCGCCCAATCTCAGCTTTATTGATCCTAACCCAGCGGACATCAACGAATACGGGAATCCTGACGAATAAACGCTACTGGCATCGGAGTAGGGGCAGAGTAGTGCTTTCCCCCTACTCCAGCGGCATAGCCATACTCAGAGCGAGGATTTGCTGCATCTCACGCAAGCGAGCAAGTTGGATTTCGAGCTGGTCAAGGGCCTGCATATTACC
Source organism: uncultured Chloroflexus sp. (assembly GCF_938091255.1). NCBI lineage: Bacteria > Bacillati > Chloroflexota > Chloroflexia > Chloroflexales > Chloroflexaceae > Chloroflexus > uncultured Chloroflexus sp. The sequence goes on along the minus strand of NZ_CALLJH010000023.1, from coordinate 41,917 downwards.
AGCGCGGGCTGCGACCAACGCAACGCTCATCTGCGCTTCAATCTCGTTAAAGAGTTTGGCACTCTGCTTGCGGCGCGTCTCGAGATCAGCCGCATAAATCGCCAGCGAGATATGGCAAGCCACCAATTCTAACAAATTGAGATGGGAACTATCGAACCGACGACTCTGGGTCGTGGTCACAGTTAATGCGCCGAGCAAGCGCGGCCCCCATCGCAACGGCGCTGCCATCGCGCACCGCGTCGGCGCATCATACTCACGCATTCGCAACGAGAGCCAACGCTGGTCGGCATCAGTTTCATCAATAATCAACGGCTGCCCTTCGCGTAGCACCAAACCGGCAAAACCGTGCTCGCGCACCTCGCGCGCACGCTCAGGCGTGGCAACGTGGCCATTGCTCAACAACAACATCGGCGCGGCGCTGTTATCGAGCGGGAGCAACAGCAACGATGCCCGTTCGCCGCCTACCATCGCCGGCACCTGTGTCGCCAATTGCAAACCCAAATGGAGCGGATCGGCCGTGGCGCTGGTCACCATCCGGCCAAACTGTAGCAACTGATCGAGGGTATCGGCATGGGCGCGGGCTTGATTGAGATACTGGTCAAGCTGGCCTTGCAACGACGATTGCTCTAGCACAATACCGACAATCTGGCCCAATGCCGTCACCAATTCACGGTCATCGCTATCAAATGGCGGCGTCGATCGAGTAACTTCAATCCGCCCTACCACCCGCCGGCCAATCATAATCGGCCCAACCAACATGGTCGGCGCGTGTGTGTGCAAACTGCCGGTGCCAGCCGGAACAATAATCTCAACTTTGTCGGCCAGCAACCACTCGCTGCATAGATCGCGCAACATCGGCAACGGGTCAGATTGGCGAGCAGCAGCAAAAAAGGCGCCTACCGTCATTAAGGCATTGCGCAGACGGGCAGCCCGGCGCTGGGAGGCAATCAACTGAGTAGCAACATCGGATGCGGTCACAACCACTCCTGATCAACAACACAAGACGCCTGTCATCCTTGATACTCGATCATACCACGATGCCGGGCCGGATAAGATGACAAACCCGGCATCGTAGATTACAGTTCAGGCATCAAGCGGTTCGGCAGGGCGGCGCTCTGCCATCGTTAGGATGCTGCCGCGATGAAAGACGAGCTGGCCGTGCTCAACATCCACCTCGATCTGATCACCGGCGACAAACGTGCCACGCAGCAACTCGCGCGAAATCGGCGTCTCGAGCAGGCGTTGGATAGTACGGCGCAACGGGCGCGCGCCAAAGACTGGGTTGTAGCCCTCGTTGACCAGATATTCCTTGGCCGCTTGAGTTAATGTTAAGCCAATATTCTGCTCGCGTAGCCGGTTAACCAATTCGCCGATCTGCAATTCAACGATCTTGGTCAAATCTTCCATCGAGAGCGGATGGAAGAGAATAATCTCGTCGATCCGGTTGAGGAATTCGGGTCGGAAGGTCTGCTTGAGCGCCTCATCAACCTTCTTGCGCGCCTCGCGCAGATCGAACGCTTTGTGCGCTTTACCGCCCACGTTAAAGCCGATCCCGCCGCCTTGCAGATGCTCGGTGCCGGCGTTACTCGTCATGATAATGATCGTATTGCGAAAATCAACCGTGCGGCCTTGGCCATCGGTCAGCCGGCCATCGTCGAGCACTTGCAGCAAAGCATTGAAAACATCGCGGTGCGCCTTCTCGATTTCGTCGAAGAGCACCACCTGATACGGGCGGCGACGAATACTTTCGGTCAATTGGCCGCCTTCGTCATAGCCGACATAACCGGGCGGCGCGCCGATCAAGCGGCTGACGGTGTGCTTCTCTTGGTACTCACTCATATCGACCCGCGTCATCGCCTCTTCGCTATCAAACATGAACTCGGCCAAGGCGCGGGCCAGCTCGGTTTTGCCGACGCCGGTCGGGCCAACAAACAGAAATGAGCCGATCGGGCGGCGCGGATCGCGCAGGCCAGAACGGGCGCGGCGAATAGCGTCGCTCAAGGCGACAATCGCCTCGTGCTGGCCGATTACCCGCTCGTGCAGCCGTTCTTCCATGTGGATCAGCTTCTCGCGCTCGGTTTCGAGCATGCGGCTGACCGGCACCCCTGTCCAACTGGCGACAATCTGCGCAACATCTTCATCATCTACCACTTCATCGAGATTGTTGCGCGCCAGCCACTCACTGCGCTCGGTCTCAAATTCCGTTTGCAGAGCCAAATAGCGCGCGCGCAGCATCGCCGCCCGTTCGTAGTCGCGACGCGCGCCGGCTTCTTCCTCTTCGGTTTGCAGCCGCTTTAGCTCCTCTTCCTTCGCTTTCAGCTCAGGCGGCATTGAGAAGATGTCAATCCGCAGCTTGGCGCTGGCTTCGTCAATCAGGTCAATCGCCTTATCGGGCAAAAACCGGTCGTTGATATAGCGGCTCGAAAGCTGCACCGCCGCCCGCAACGCCTCATCGCTGATCGTCAGTTGATGGTGCTCTTCGTAGCGCTTGCGCAGGCCGCGCAGCATCTCAACCGTCGTCTCCGGATCAGGCTCTTCGACAAACACCGGCGAGAAGCGCCGTTCAAGCGCCGCATCCTTCTCAATGTGTTTGCGATACTCGTCGATCGTCGTGGCCCCGATCACCTGAATCTCGCCGCGCGAGAGGGCCGGCTTGAGCATATTCGAGGCATCAATGCTGCCGGTCGCGGCGCCAGCGCCAACAACTGTGTGCAGTTCATCAATGAAGAGGATAATCCGCCCCTTCGCATTGCGCACCTCGTCCATCACCGCTTTCAGCCGCTCTTCAAACTCGCCGCGGAACTTCGATCCGGCCACCATGCCGGCCAGATCAAGCGCCAGCAACTTGCGATCGATCAATGTCGGCGGCACGTCGCCACGAGCAATGCGTTGGGCCAATCCCTCGACAATCGCCGTCTTGCCGACGCCGGTTTCACCAACCAACACCGGGTTGTTCTTGGTACGGCGGGAAAGAATGCGAATGACGCGAGTAATTTCAGCTTCGCGACCAATCACCGGATCGAGCTTGTCTTCACGAGCCAGCTCGGTCAGATCGGTGCTATACTTGGTCAGAATTTCATAGCGGCTCTCAGCCGACGGGTCATCGCTGCGTTGGCTGCCACGAATCTCCATTAACACTTGATAGATCCGCTCCTGATCGATATGATAGCTCTGCAAGATCCGCGCTGATGGGCCATCACGCTCGCTCGCCAACCCGATGAGCAAATGATCAAGGCCGACATACTGATCGCCCAACCGGTTAGCCTCTTCTTCAGCGCGCTTAACCAACCGCTGCGTGCGCGGCGTAATGAAGACTTGACCACCAATACCGTGCGAATTCAACATCTTAGGGAGCTTTTCCAGCTCGCGCTCGATGCGCCGTTCCACCTCTTGCGGATCAACATTCAAGCGCACTAGCGCCCGCGTCGCCAGACCATCGCGCTGACGGAGCATCGCCAAAAAGAGATGCTCAACATCAAGCTGCGAATGCTGGTGATCCTGCATAATCTCTTGGGCAATATGGAAGGCACTTTGCGCCTTTTCAGTAAATCGCTCTAGTCTCATTGCTATCCCTCGTGCGTGTCCGCCGCAAGGCAGATGGGCAGATCACAAGATTGACCTGCTTTGGTAGTATAGCACAGCAAGCCGTTGAAAATAGGGTGAGTCTATTGGATTTATGTTATCGTGCAGGGAGAATGTATGGGTACCCAACCAGCCAAACTGCGTCCTGATCGGTTCGTCGCGCTCGGCCTAGCAATACTCGGCATCGTCTGCGCTGGTCTCGCCAGCTTGCTTCCGCCAGCGGGGCGGCTCGATATTGGCACAACCTACGCCCAACCCTATATAGATGGCTTTTATGGGTTAGAACGTAACCGGCAATTTTCGTACTCCTTCACCAAAACAAAGGCCAGCGTCTCGTTTCCCGGTATTGGGTCAAACTGGACAACGGTTGTCTTACAGGCCAGCGGTTATCGACCAGATGGCGCACCACCGGCTGAATTGGTGATTGCAACCGAGACATTACAACCGGTGCAAGTGATTTTACGGAGCGATACGGCACGTTATTATCTGCTCGTGCCACCGGGTGACGACAATCTTAGGCTTCAGCTTACGAGTTCAACCTTTTCAACCGCAACCGATCCGCGTCAACTAGGAGTGGCTATCGACTGGATCGAGGCGTATCAGTTGGAATACGGTTGGCCCTTTTGGCAAGCAGTTCATTTCACCCTGATCGGGGTGCTAGGTTACTGGCTGGCGCGTCGAGTAGCAGTCGCCCCATTGCCAGCAGCGGCGCTCGTCTCAACTGTGCTCATCACACTCGGCGGCTTGCTGGCCGTTTACCGCATCTGGTGGGCTATCTTTACCCCTGTGCTCTGGGGATTGCTGGCCGGGTTACACCTTGCTTTAGGGCCACTACGCGCCTTTACCCGCTTCGCCTTTGCCCGCGGCGGCGAAACCTTGCCGCCACCCTACGAAACGTGGATCTGGCGGATCGTGCTGCTGGCAGCGTTAATCAAGATCGGTGGCGTGATCTACCCGCAAACCATTGTCTACGACGAACGTTGGCACGTGCCGCGTACCCAGATGGTGCTCGATGGCCGGTTTATTGAATTGGTCGTGCCGAGCCGGGTAACCCTGCTCGGCGATACGGTCGGCTTCGAGGGTGGTCATTTTCCCTATTCGCCATTGTGGTACCTCATCACTGCCCCCTTTGGTCTGGTAGGGATTGATCTCGGATTAGCCTCGAACGTGCTCAATACGGCCCTTGATGTATCGCGTAGCCTGCTGATCGCTTATATCGCCCTTCGCCTGTTTGGGAGACCGGTCATCGCCGTAGTCGCGGCGGGTTGTTACCATCTGCTCTTGATGCCCTACTTCTTAATTTCGTGGGGCAATTGGCCAACCCAACTAGGATTATGGGGTGCATTAGTCCTGATCGCGGTGGTACTGGCTTATTACGATCATCCCACCGATCGGCGCGCGCTGTGGGGGGTAGCGGCGGCAGCGGCACTTGCGATCCTGACCTATACCGTCGTTGGCATTATGGCGTTTACCATGATGGGCATCTACGCCCTCATCGAGCTGATCCGGCGTGAGAGCCACACAACGCAGCGCGGCAGGCTAACCCTGATCGGGCTGGTCATTGCGGAAGCGGCAGCGTTCCTGATCTACCATATCTGGTATGTGCCGGTAGTCGTAGCCGAGACGGTGCCGGTCATCGCATCAGCTTTGGCGCGACGGGCAAGCCGGGCTGAGGCGCTACCCCTGCCTACCCCAGCGATTGATGGTGCGTTTATGCTCAACCATCTCACATGGGTTGGAATCGGGCTGATTTTAGGCGGTGCCGTGCTGGCTTGGTTCACAGCGCGGCGGGCACATAGCCTGCTGATCAGTTGGTGGGCAATCTTGATCCTCTATTCGCTGGTCAACTGGACAATCGCCGACATGATTCTCAAGCATGTCTTCTTTATGCTACCGCTCGCCGCAATCTGCATGGCGCTGGCGCTGGATTGGCTGTGGAAACAGGGGATCATGGGCCGTGCGGTGACCGGCTTGTCACTCCTTTACTTGGTGATGAGCGTAGCGGTGCGCTGGTACCATTTCATCATGGAGAAGCGTCATATTGTGTAACTACACCTAACCGATATGAGCAGCATAGCGTTGCGATCTTGTCGCATTCGAATCAGGCGCCGTCACGGTGCGCACCAATCATGATACAATAGTTAAGGCTTACTCTATATTGTGATCTACTGAGGCCTGATGAAGCGACGCATTATCGACTGCCGGCGAACCGCAAATAATCTAGCGTGAACATTCCTTGCTTTTAAAGCAACAACGTTGTATGATGCGTCAAAGATGGATCGTTTGCAACCCTATGGGCTAGAAGGTAGGTTGTCATGATGCAACGGCTTGCGCAAGCGGCAAAGATCGGCATCGGCATATGGATGGCCGGCGTGATCATTGCTACCTTTCTGATTGTGCCGCAGTATGAAGGGCTGGGCGAAGCCGGGCGAATTGTGATCGTGCATGTACCGACAGCGTGGGTCAGTGTCATTGCCTTTACGATCTCGGCAATCTTTAGCGGATTGTACCTCTGGCGGCGACGCGCGCAAGATGATCATCTTGCGGTGGCGGCTGCCGAAGCCGGTCTGCTCTTTACGATTCTTGCTACCGTTACCGGCATGATCTTCTCGCAAGTGGCATGGGGCATCTTCTGGAATTGGGATCCGCGCCAGACCTCGATCTTCGTGCTCTTGTTGATCTACGCCGCTCTGTTTGCGCTGCGCGCTGCGATCGATGATGTTGACCGGCGGCGGCAACTGAGCGCCGTCTACTCACTCTTCGCCTTTGTTACCATGCCGTTCCTTTTCTTCGTCGCGCCACGCATCGCTGATAGCACGCTGCATCCTAATTGTGCGTTCATCCAAGGCAGCAACTGCGATGGCGTGGTGCTTGAGGTGGGTAAAGTCGGGCTGATTGGCGACCAAAAGGTGCAATTGCTCGGCCTCGAACGGCAAGGTAATCTGATTGTCGCCGAAGTGAAGGTCAGCACGCCGGGCTTGCAGCAAGAAGCCATCCTGTATCCGAGCTTCGACCTCGTAGATGGCGGGATGGCGGCGCGGCCTGAATTCCCCGGTTCGCGGTTCCAATTGGGCCTTGAGGAATACGATGCTGCTACTGGCGCAGTGCGGCTCAATATGGAAGCGCCGGGCACCCAACTCTTGGAAAATCGGCGGACGCTGTACACTTTCCTTGCCGCCAACCTTGGCTTTACCGCACTCTTCTTCTGGATGTTGCAAGTTCGTTCACTGGTGTTGAATGTGCAGTGGGCAGTAGCGCAACGCGGGAGGGCATAACTATGGATAATGCAGCAATTTTAGTTGCAACTGCCGCAGTATTGTCGGTCTGGATTGCAATCTTTATTTACTTGTGGCGGATCGACGCCGCTGCGCGCGCGTTGCGCCGTGAATTAGAGCGTGAGCGCGAACGCAACGAAACCGCGGCGCCTGCTGCAATCGTTAGCCGAGTGCATGATTCCGGCGAACCGGTCGAGCGCCGGTAAACCGTAGGATCAGCGCGCGCCGCACTGGTCTAGACCTTGCATAGAAATGTGGGAAAGGTGATCGTATGGCTGTCGCAACCACTCCAGTTCGCCGTGGCCTGAATATCAAGCCGCTACACATTGTCGGGCTTGGTATCATTCTGTTGGCCGTTGTGTACGGTTTTTTCGGCTTCCAAGACGGGTTCCGCGCCTATACCACCAGCGTTGATGAGGCGATGCGCAGCACGCGCAGCGTGCAACTGGCTGGCTTCCTCGGTAGCACCGGCGAGATGGATGCCCAAGGCCGGTTTACCTTTCTGCTCCAAGATGAACATGGTAAGCTGATCAAGGTCATCTCTGACGATCCGCGCCCGGCTAATTTCGAGCAGGCGATTAGCATTGTGGCAATTGGCCGCTATGATCCGGCTGAGCAGGCATTTATGGCCGATGATCTCCTCGTCAAGTGCCCGTCGAAATATCAAGAGATGAATCAACCGAAACCGTAAGCGCTGGCCGGCCATCGCCACTGGTTACTCGGTCGTTGTCCCCGACCGCTGGAAAGAGTTGCTATGTATTTCTTCGGTACGTTCTTGCTCATAGCTAGCCTTGGCATGACCTTGCTGGCTGCGATTGGCTATGGCCTCGTGCTGCGCGGGCAGCGATCTGCACTTAGCTATGCCCGGTTTGGCGTGTACGCCGCACTGGCCGGCGTCCTGATGTCATGGACGTTGCTGATAACGGTGTTTATCGCGCGCCGCTTCGATCTCGATTACGTGTACAACTATAGTTCGCGTGATCTAGAGTTCTTCTTCACCATTGCCGCCAGTTGGGCCGGACAGCCGGGCAGTTTTATGATCTGGCTGCTATGGGGGGCGATCGTAAGCGTGTTGTTGGTGCGCCGCACGAAGCACTTTGAGCCGTATGTGCTGCTGGTGGTGATGGTTATTCAAGCGGCGATTATCGGTTTTGTGCTGGTGCTCAACCCGTTCCAGCCCCTCGTCGATCCTTCGACCGGGGTAGCCCTCAATCCCAGCGATGGACGCGGCCTCAACCCGCTGCTGCACAATTTCTGGATGATTATTCATCCGCCGATCCTGTTTGTCGGCTATGCGTTGGCCATGATTCCCTTCGCGTTTGCGCTAGCGGCTCTGTGGCGGCGTGACTACGATACGTGGGTTCAGCGCGCTCTACCATGGACGCTCTCAGGATGGGCGTTTTTGGGCTTGGCCCTGCTGCTCGGCGGCTATTGGGCCTACGAAACGCTCGGTTGGGGAGGCTACTGGGGCTGGGATCCGGTCGAGAACTCCTCGCTGGTGCCGTGGCTGATTCTGACAGCGCTTATCCATGGGATGCTGGTGCAGCGTACCCACGGCGGCCTGCGCAAGACCAATCTGGTCTTGGGGGTTGCTACCTATATTACAGTTTTCTACGCGACCTTCATGACCCGCAGCGGCGTATACGCCAACTTTTCAGTCCACTCATTTGTGGCTGAAGGGATTTTTGAAGGATTGGTTGGCTTTCAGATCGTCTTGCTTGCGCTTGCGGTCATCTCACTCCTTATGCGCTGGAACGATATTCCCTCCCGCCCGCTGAGCGAGAAGTTCTTCTCACGCGATAGCTTCTTTGTGCTGGCCATCATCACGATTGTGATAACCGCGCTGGTGGTTGGGATCGGCACTTCGATGCCGGTCATCTCGGCTATTCCCGGCGTCGGCCACACCTTGCAAGAGTGGATGGGGCGCTACTTCGAACTCGATGACGGCACCCTTATGAATCCGCAAGCCCAGCCGTTTGCAGACGGTCGCTTCTCGCTGGCGCCCACTTTCTACCAACGTACCGTGCCACCGCTTGGGGTGGTGGCAATCGTGCTCTTGATCATTGGCCCGTTGCTAGGCTGGCGCGATGCGAACCTGAGCCATTTACTGCGCGCCTTGCGCTGGCCGGCGGTATTGGCGGTAGTTGCCGCAATTGTAGCCATCATCGTTGATGTGCGCGATGTGCTTGCCTTAGCTTACGTCGCCGGCGGCGCGTTCGCTTTCGGCACCAATCTGCTGATGCTAGTGCGCACGCTTCGCAGCGGCTGGCTGCGCATCGGCGGCTATCTCGCTCACCTTGGCTTTACCGTGATGGCAATCGGTATGGTCGCTTCTTCGGCTTATGCCACCCCCGATGCGCGCCTGACCCTTGCCCCCGGCGAATCGGCCCGCCTGTTCGGCTACGAGTTTATCTTCAACGGCTATCAGCTCGACGAACAGCAACGCGGCGTGCTCGATCTGACCGTTAGCGACGGTTCGCGCACCTTCTCGGCCCAGCCCTACCTCTATTACAATCAGCGGATGGGCGCTACTATGCAGACGCCCTCGATCCACAGCTATTTCTGGCACGATCTCTATATCTCGCCAGCCGGCTACGATCCTGAGCGTAACCCGGTCCGCCCAGTACTCGGCGTCGACCAGAGCGTGCAGATGGGGCCTTATACGCTGATCTTCCGTGGCTTTAATATCGACCGCGATGCGATGATGCGCGGCGAAGCCAAGGTTGGCGCAAAAGTGGAGGTGCTTTACGAGGGACAAACGATCGAGGTTGAGCCACGAGTCGAGGTGGTTGTCAACCCTACCACCAACGAGAGCGAGCTGCAATTTATCCCGGTGACGCTCCCCGGTGGCCATACCCTCTATTTGCGCGAACTTGACCCCACTAACCGCATGGTGTTGCTGGAAGGTAGCGGCCCCGGTCTCGATAACTTGCCAGTCGTGCCAGCAAAAGCGGTGATTGCCGTGAGCGTGAAACCACTCGTGGTCTTGGTGTGGGTAGGCGTCATTCTGATGGTCATCGGCGGCGCCATCGCGCTGGTACGGCGCTACCTTGAGGGCAGTCTGGCCTTGGCTGGGGTGCGCGTGCGCCTACCCAAGGCATTGCCCGAATTGGCTGCGCAATTGGGCTGGCGCGGGATTGGACGTTAACCAAGTACCATCAGGACACGTATGATGATAGCCGGCCTTGTGGTCATGACACCTTTCTGGACGGTTGATAGCGATAGATGATTATGGAACGGTCGCGGTTGGGGGCAGCCTGATTGGCTACCGATCGCGACCGTTGTTGTGAGAGCGATGACCGATTACTACGAGCTGCTGCAAGTTCACCCCAAAGCTGATGCTGAAGCGATCCGGGCAGCATACGAACGCTTACGCGAACGGTACGCGCCCGAACGGCTCGAGGGCGCGGCTGATGAGTTAGTTGAACTTGCACGGCGACGGCGCGACGAGATCGAACACGCCTATAGCATCTTGAGCGATCCGCAGCGACGGGCCGAGTATGACCGGCAATTGCACGAAACGCTCCGTCCGGCCCCGCCAGCGACGAGGGCCAAAGCTGCGGTGCCACCGCCGCCAATCGATGATGACGAACTAATCGATTTTCGCCCGCTGCCGCCGGCCCGCCGGCAAGAGCGCCCGCCGGGGTTTAATCCGCAACCATATCTCAGCTCGCAGCCGCGTCGCGATGCACCGCGCCGTGGGCGAACAGCGACGCAAGCACAACCGGTCTGGCTCATGCCATCGTTGATCGTGGCCGCCGCGACCTTTAGCATTGTGCTCGGCACGCTGATCAGTACGATGGTGGTAGCGCCGGTCGCCACCGCACCTAACACGCCTACAGCTACAATTGTGCCACCTACTCCTACATTGCGCGAAGTCTTGACCCAATTCGATGGGCAGGTCATTGCAGCGCAACAAGTGGTAGCACAAGTGCCTGATAATCCCAATGCGTGGATCAACCTTGGCAATGCGCTGTTTGACAGTGTCGTCTATGTGCGGGAACAGCTCGCGACTGGCGATGCCGAAACGCAACGCATCTATCAAGAGCGGTTGCCGCGCTGGCTTGAGGCGGTAGATGCCTACCGCAAGGCACTGGAATTGCAACCGGGCAATGATGTCGTGCGCGCCGATATTGCCGCCAGTTTGTGCTATTACGGCCTTGATACCGGTAATCCGGATCGTGCCCAAGAGGGGTTAGCCGAGGCCGAGCAAGCGTTGCGCGCTGCACCGCAAGATGCCCGCGTCTTGCTCTCGCACGGCATCTGCTTGATCGCCGTTGACCCGCCCCAAACCGAGCGCGCTCTGCAACAATGGCGACTGGTGCTTTCAATTCCGGGGGTGAATCCGGGTTTACAATTGCAAGCCCAAATATTAATTAATGAACACAGTCAATAAGACAACAAAACATCCCACTAAGGATATGTTACAATGGCAGAGATGAACGGGCTTCATTACTATCGTCTGCTGGGGATCAATCCAGACGCCGATCAAGCAGCGATTGCGGCTGCTTACGAACAGCAACGGCAGCGGTACTCGCCCGATCGCCTTGCCGAGCTTGACGACGAATTGCAAGCGATTGCGCGCAACCGGTTGGCTGAACTCGAACGCGCCTATCAGGTGCTGAGCGACCCAGAACGCCGGCGACAGTACGATATCAGCCAAGGGTTGATCAGGCCAGCGAAACCGCTGGTGCGGCGTAGCCTTAGCCAACGCGAAGCCATCAATGCCTTCATCTTTGCCTTTCTGGCCGTTGGTCTGGTAGCTGCCGTCTGGATGTTCACCAACCGCGACACCATCCGCGGTCAGGCAATGGGTGAGGTCAACCGCCCGGCACCCAACTTTACGGCCCCCGAATTGCGTGGCGGCACCATCGAACTGGCCCAGTATCGCGGTAAGGTGGTCTTAGTCAATTTCTGGGGCACGTGGTGCGAACCATGCAAACGCGAACTGCCAGCTTTGCAACAGGCCTACGAGCAGTTTGCGGAACAGGGGTTGATGGTCATCGGTGTGAATTTGACCGATGATGAGCGCGTGCAAGGTCAAACCGTCGAAGGAGTAGCTGCATTTTTAGCCCAATATGGCGTTACCTATCCGATCGCGCTTGATGTTGATGGCAAGATCACTGAAGCCTATCGGGTATTCCCATTGCCGACCAGCTTCTTCATCACGGCTGATGGCCAGATCCGTTACGTACATATCGGTGAACTCACCTTTACCGATATTGCCGCCCGCTTTTCTGAACTCCGGTCAGCCGGCGGCGGTCAATAACAATGGGTATCACTGACACCGGGGTAAACGCCATGGAGCAGCAGCAAACGATTTTAGTTGTCGATGATGACAATGGCTTGCAAGAATTGGTGCGTGTCCGGCTTGAGCAAGAAGGCTACCGGGTTCTGCAAACGACTAACGGTCACGAAGCGATCAAGATAGTCCGCCAACAACGGCCCGACCTCGTGATCCTTGATATTATGCTGCCCGATCTTGATGGCTTGACCGTCTGCCAGCGGGTGCGCGAGTTTGCCGCTACGCCGATCCTGATGTTGACCGCCAAGACGATGCCCCAAGACATCATTACTGGCCTCGATCAAGGAGCCGATGATTATCTGACCAAGCCATTCAACTACGATGAATTGCTGGCCCGCGTGCGGTCGCTGCTCCGACGCGTACCACCGGTCAATCGTTTGCTCACTGCCGGCAACGGCGTGCTGAGCATTGATCAGCGCAGGCGCGAGGTGCGGGTGCGCGGCGAGTTGATCGATCTGACCCCGACGGAGTATCAGTTGTTGCAAGTGCTAGCCGAACAGGTCGGCACCGTCGTGACGCACGAACAACTCTTACGCGCTGTGTGGGGCAACCAACAGGCGCGCGACAACGATTATCTCAAAGTCTATATTTGGCATTTGCGGCGCAAAATCGAGCTTGATCCGCGCCAGCCGCAACTCTTGTTGACCGAATGGGGGGTAGGGTATCGCCTCGTTCCCTAATTGACAGCCGGCGGCGAGCATGCTATACTATCTTTCGCTAACAAGCGGGAGTAACTCAGTTGGTAGAGTGTGTGCTTCCCAAGCACAATGTCGCGGGTTCGAGTCCCGTCTCCCGCTCCACTACATCCCCTGACTTATCGTCAGGGGATGTTACTTTGCCAGATAAAACCGACCACCGGACAGCTCCGCACTATTCCACCTCACCCAACCTACCCCCGCTAAATAAGTGGATTCCTTACAAACTGCCTCCAACTTCCTCGTTACCATCACCCTTTTCGCGCGGTATCTATAAGTAGAGCCGATTCAACAGATGCCAGCGCAACGGCAGCCATCAAGCTCACGCAGCACAGCGGCAGAGGAGCACAACGGTATGTCATTATGCGTCAACGATCAACTGGGTGGTTTAACTTATGCCATTATCGGCATGGCAATGGCAGTGCATAACGAGCTTGGCCCCGGCTACCGCAAAGCTGTTTATCACCGGGCTATGCACCAACAATTGCGCAAGCGCGGGTTCGCATCCGAGTACGAACCCCGCCTGCCAGCCTTGGATCGGCCCGGGGGTCTTGTCACCGTTTACCGGCCTGATCACCGCGTTGAACACGTGATCCCCGTGTCATACAACGCACACTTCTCCCCCCTGACAAATGATGAGATCGCGTAGTGCCTCAAATACTTTGCCGCCTTAGACTGTAATGTGTGTCTCCTGTTTAACTTTGGCCGGCCCAGACTCGAATGGAAACGCCCTTTCCCCCCAAAAAATATTGCACCATCGTCATCGTCGACCAAAATCACAACCTTTTTGCCACTCATCTCCTCACAGCAAAATATAACCATGCACGGCTAACCGTGCATGGTTCCCATTCACTTATTCGTTCCCCTATTCGTTATCGGTTGTACTTATTCCAAACCCAAATATGCTTTCTGCACCATTTCATTGTCGCGCAGATTGGCGGCAGTATCTTCAAGCACAATCTCGCCGCTCTGCAACACATACCCGCGATGAGCGATGGATAGCGCCTGCAACGCATTCTGCTCCACCAACAGCACGGTGGTACCCTGCTGATTGATCGTCTGGATAATCTCAAAAATCTGCTCAACCAGCACCGGCGCTAACCCCATCGATGGTTCGTCAAGCAGCAACACTTGCGGACGCGTCATCAAAGCGCGACCGATGGCTAGCATTTGCTGCTCACCACCCGACAACGTACCGCCTTTTTGACTCACCCGTTCGCGCAAACGGGGAAACAGCGTCAGCACCCGATCAAGATCGGCCTGATACTCTGGGCTACGCGTATTGTACAGAAACGCCCCCATTTCAAGATTTTCCAGCACCGTTAGGCGGGGGAAAATCCGGCGCCCTTCCGGCGATTGCGCAATCCCCAATTTCACAATTTCGTGGGGCGGCAAGGTATCAATACGCTTCCCATTAAACAACACCTGCCCTTGACGTGGTTTGAGCAAGCCAGAGATCGTGCGCAACGTCGTGCTCTTACCGGCGCCGTTCGAGCCGATCAGGGTGACGATCTCACCTTTTTCGACCGTCATCGAGATGCCCTTGAGGGCATGAATTTTACCGTAATAGGTATGAACGTTCTGCAATTCAAGCAGGGCCATGCATATCCTCAATCTTCCGTCGCAGCTATTGTCCCGTGTGACTGCGGCCTGACAACCGCAATGATAGGATCGATCCGGATCGATTTCAGACCTTCACCCTCATGCCGCGTGGCCGGCAGCACCCCTGCCAAGATACGCTTCGATCACGCGCGGATTGGTACGGATCGCCTGCACATCGCCTTCGGCGATCTTGCTGCCATAATCGAGCACTGAAATCCGTTCGGAAATCGACATAACCAGTCGCATATCGTGCTCGATCAAGATCACGGTAATGTCGCGCTCATCACGCAAGCGCCGGATCAATTGAGTCGCTTCGGCGGTTTCGTGCGGATTCATGCCGGCGGTCGGCTCATCGAGCAAGATAATCTTCGGATCGCCGGCCATCGCGCGGGCAATCTCCAGCCGGCGCTGGTCGCCGTATGGCAAGTTCTTGGCTAATTCATCACGCTTATCGGCAATACCGACAAAGCTCAGCAATTCGAGCGCCTTATTACGGGCCTTCGCCTCTTCGCGCAACATTGTGCGGCCACGGAAGATAATGCTCCAGATCGACGCATGCAAATGGACATGCATCCCGATCAACACATTTTCCAGTACCGTCATATTGCCGAAAAGGCGAATATTCTGGAAGGTACGCCGCATGCCAAGGGCAGCAATCTGATCTGACCGCCAACCGGTAATATCCTGCCCAGCAAAGACGACACGCCCCTTATCAGGTTTATAGATACCGGTCAGCACATTAAAGAAGGTGGTCTTGCCGGCACCATTAGGGCCAATCACACTCACAATACTGCCCGGCTCGACCGTAAACGTCACATCATTAACGGCCACAAGGCCACCGAAGATCTTGGTGATATTCTTAGCTTCGAGAAGCGCCATGCGTCATCTCCCTGAATTGGGGCTGGTTGGTTTGGCGTCCTTATCCACTTCCAGTTCTTCCTCGGCAATCTCAATCTCATGCTGTTCTTCGCGCCGGCGCTCATCAGGCCACAACCCTTCCGGGCGGAAGATCATCATGACCACCAGCAGCAAACCAAACAGCAGACGCTGATACTGGGTCGGATCAAACTGGCGGGGGATCGGTGCACCGGCAGCTTGCGCCTCACGCAGCACTGCGGCAATGCGCGGCAAGATTTGCAAATCGAGCATCGTCACGATTATCGCGCCCAACATGGCACCGGGGATTGAACCCATCCCGCCGAGAATCACCATGACCAGAATATTGATCGAGCGCAACAAGTCGAAGGTAGGCGGATTGATAAAGAGCTGCTTAGAGGCAAACACTACCCCCATCACCCCGGCAAACGACGCCCCGATCGCAAAGGCCATTAATTTCATCCGCACCCGCGGAATTCCCTGCGCAACCGCCGCCACTTCATCTTCCCGGATCGCCTCCCATGCACGGCCAATCCGGGAATGTTTGAGGCGAGCCACGACGATCACCGTCAGCAGCACAATAATCAGTACCAAATAGTAGAAGAAGAGCTGGTACAACCGGTTGTCATCGGCCACAACCCCCAGATTACGAATCTGATCAACAATGATCAGCGGCGGGCGTTCGATTGCGCGGATACCCTGCGATCCGTTCGTGATATTAATCGGGCGATCGAGGTTATTCGCCACTACCCGGATCACCTCGCCGAAGCCCAGTGTCACAATCGCCAAATAGTCGCCGCGCAGCCGTAGCACTGGCAAACCAAGCAAGACACCGGTGATAAGACCCAGAATGAGACCGATAATGAGGAAGGGATAGAACATAACAGGATCAACCGGGCCCCACGCCGGATTGATCTGACTAATCTGCGGGGTACTAAAGATGCCCCACGCATAAGCACCGACTGCG
Source organism: uncultured Chloroflexus sp. (assembly GCF_938091255.1). Taxonomy (NCBI): domain Bacteria; kingdom Bacillati; phylum Chloroflexota; class Chloroflexia; order Chloroflexales; family Chloroflexaceae; genus Chloroflexus; species uncultured Chloroflexus sp. The sequence goes on along the minus strand of NZ_CALLJH010000023.1, from coordinate 25,615 downwards.
AAGAAGGCCACATAGCCAAGGTCGAGCAGACCGGCAAAACCCACCACCACATTCAACCCCAAGGCCAGCGTGGTAAAGATGCCCGCCTGCGTCGCCACATCAATGTAGAATGGGTTCAGAGTGCCAAAGTAGGGCAATACAACGCCGAGCGCAAACACCCCCAAGATCACCTTAAACCAAGCCGCCACCCGTGATCGATACGCCACCAGCATCGACAGCAGAAAGAGCACGAAGACAACATCGGTGCTCAACTCGGTGCGCGGATTAGTCACCAGCAGTATCGAGCAAGCGAGCACGTATAAGGCCAAAAACCCATACGCTGCCGGCCCGCTGCTCAGAGGCGCCGTCACCCGTTGCCAAAGGCTTTGCGACGAAGTGCTCGTAGTCATAAGCTACACCTTCTGCGTGGTCGCCTCACCGAGCAGACCGGAAGGCCGGAAGATCAACAGCAAGATCAGAATGCTAAACGCGGCCACATCGGCATAGGCTGCGCCAGAGAAATTACCGGCGGTGAAAATCGACAAATAGGCTGCCACAAACGCCTCAAGGAAGCCAAGCACCACCCCGCCAACCATGGCACCGGTGATGTTGCCGATCCCGCCCAACACGGCGGCGGTAAACGCCTTGAGACCGGGGATCAAGCCCATATACGGATTCACCGTCCCGATGCGCAACCCAAACAGCGCGCCAGCCGCACCGCCCAATGCGCCGCCGATCAAGAAGGTCAGCGCAACGATCCGGTTAACGTCAATCCCCATCAAGCTCGCCGTTGGCATATCTTGCGCGGTGGCGCGGATCGCCTTGCCCAACTTAGTGGCATTGACAACATAATTCAACACGACCAGCATAATGGTCGCAGCCACAATAAAGATCAAATCGCGTGGGCTCAGGATCACCGGTACGCTCCGATCACCGAGCTGCATAGTAAACAGTTGGATTGGCTGACCAAAATTCGGGGTCTGGTAGCGGGCATTAAAACCCAGCGGCGTACTGGTCATCACCAAGCGAGCAAGGTCTTGCAAAATCAGCGACATCCCAATTGCCGAAATCAGCGGCACCAAACGCGGCGCACCACGCAACGGGCGATAAGCCACCCGTTCCACCGTGACCGCCAGCATGCCGCAAAACGCCATCGCCACTAATATGACCAGCAACACGAAGACCAGTGGCGGAATACTCTCCAGTGTGCCGGTGCTCACGAGCAAGAAGCTCACGGTTGCACCAACCACGCCACCAATCATGAAGATTTCACCGTGGGCGAAATTGATAAACTCAAGCACGCCATAGACCATCGTGTAGCCAAGCGCGATGGTAGCGAAGAGGAACCCGCGCACCAGCCCGTCAATAATGACCTGCGGCAGGATGATAACCACCCGCTGCATAATATCAGGCTGAGTGGGAGAGAGGATAAAGGCGAGCACAACCACGATCAGTGCTAGACTGACGGCGCTCCCGACAATGAATGCCAACAACTGACCGACCGGACCAAACACAACCCCAAGCACTTCACCGAGCGAGCGGCGAGCAGTCGTGGGGGCAACCGTTGCATCGACAGCCATGCATGCTCCGAACAGAGTAGTGAGCACATACGCAAGAGCCAACCTCTCGCGTATGTGCAGTACGGACAACCGAACGCCTTATTGCGGCGGCGCAATATCGAGGCGGCTGATCAACTCGTTCTGATTCCAGTCAGCCGCGTTGACACGCAACACAAAGTAGGTCGCCGTGGTTGGATCACCCTTCGCGTTGAACTTGAACGTACCAGTAATACCGGGGAAGGGCGGCAGGTTGCGGATCGCCTCGAGTACCTGCGCGCGGGTCGGCTTGCCGCCAGCGGTAATGGCCGCCGACAGAATGCCAGCCGCACAGATATTCGCGGCATCGAAGGCCTGCGCCGAGAAGGGCGGCGCGCCTTCGCCATACGCGGCCTGATAGTCAGTCGCATACTTCGCCGCCTTGGGGAACTGGCTCACCGGCGCGGCCACCGAGGTGTAATACATCTTATCCACCGCATCACCGGCCAGCTTCACCAGCTCATCCGAATCGAGACCATCGGGGCCCATGAACTGGGCGGTGATGCCGCGATCACGGGCCTGCCGGAAGAGCGGGCCGGCCTGATCGTAGATGCCGCCGAAGAAGATCAGGTCGGGGTTGGCCGCCAAGATTGGGGTTAGAATGGCCGAGAAGTCACTCTTCTCTTCGGTGCCTTCGAAGCCCAACACCTGAATCCCGTTGGCTTCAGCCGCCTTGCGGAAGAACTCGGCCACGCCCTGCCCGTAGGCGGTGGTGTCGTGGATGATGTAGACCGACTTGACCTTTAGCTCTTCGCGGGCGAACTTCTCGGCTACCGAGCCTTGCACGTCGTCGCGACCGACCACGCGGAAGGCCACTTCATAGCCGCCCTCGGTGATATTCGGGTTTGTATTGGCCGGCGAGACCATCGGCAGGCGGGCATTCTTGTAGTCAGGCAACGAGGCCAGCGCCACACCCGAATTCAGGTGCCCAACCACACAGAGAATGTCCTGATCCGAGACGATATTCTTGGCGTTGGCCGAACCGACTTCCGGCTTCGCCTGATCATCGAACGGCACCACCTCGAACTTAACGCCCAGCGGCGACAATTGCGCATTGAGCTGCTCAATTGCCAACTCAACGGCGTTCTTCATACCGGTGCCGAGCGCCGCTTGGCCGCCCGACAGTGGGCCTTGGGTCGCAATTTTGACCGTGCCGAGCCGGCTGGCCACCGCACCCAACTGGGCCGCTAGCGCCGCCAGATCGAACTCGGCTGCGCTGCCGGTGGCAGCCTCGCCGGGAGGCGCAATCTCAAGCCGGGTCACTAGCTTGTTGTCGTTCCAATTCGCCGCATTCACCTGCAACACGAAGTAGGTCGCCGGATTGGGGTCACCCTTCTCATTGAAGGTATAGGTACCAGTTATACCCTTGTAACCCTTCAGCGCCTTGACCGCCGCCAGCACCTGCGCGCGGGTCGGCTTGCCGCCAGCCGCCTTTGCCGCATCAGCGATGGCAGTCAGACAGATGCCGGTTGCATCATACGCTTGCGCCGAGAAGGGCGGCGCGCCTTCACCATACGCTGTCTGATAATCTTGGGCGAACTTTGCAGCATTGGGGAACTGGCTCACCGGCGCGGCTACCGAGGTGTAATACATCTTATCAACCGCATCGCCAGCCAGCTTCACCAACTCATCCGAGTCAAGGCCGTCGGGGCCCATGAACTGGGCGGTGATGCCGCGATCACGAGCCTGCCGGAAGAGCGGGCCAGCCTGATCGTAAATACCACCGAAGAAGATCAGATCTGGGTTGGCGGCCAAGATCGGGGTCAAAATGGCCGAGAAGTCACTCTTCTCTTCAGTACCCTCAAATCCGAGCACCTGCAAACCGTTGGCGATAGCATTCTGCCGGAAGAACTCGGCCACACCCTGTCCGTAAGCGGTGGTGTCGTGAATAATGTAAACTGACTTAACCTTCAGTTCTTCACGGGCGAACTTCTCGGCCACGGCACCCTGCACATCGTCGCGACCGACCACGCGGAAGGCCACTTCATAGCCGCCCTCGGTAATGTTCGGGTTGGTGTTGGCCGGCGAGACCATTGCCAAGCGGGCATTCTTGTAGTCAGGCAAGGCGGCTAGCGCTACACCCGAATTCAAGTGCCCGACTACGCAGAGGATGTCTTGATCCGACACAATGTTCTTGGCGTTAGCCGAACCGACTTCCGGCTTCGCCTGATCGTCGAACGGAGCCAACTCAACCTTAAACCCTAACTCGGCAAGCGGACCCGACAATTGTTGCACTGCCAACTCGGCTGCATTCTTCATGCCGGTACCGAGCGCCGCTTGGCCGCCCGACAACGGGCTTTGGGTCGCAATCTTGATCACCTGCGTGGGGGCTGCCGTCGTCGGCTGCATAGCTTCCGTCGGCGCGGGGGCCGCGGTCGCCTGCGTCGCCGGCTGCGGCGTCGGGGTCGGCTGAGCCTGCTGGCCGCCACCACAAGCGGCGAGCATCGAGGCCAGCATACCGACCAGCAACAGGAAACTGATCGAACGCTTCATAACCGATTTCTCCTTAACTTCAAACCGGTAATCTGCCGTCTCCAGCGGTTGGCTGAACGTAACGCAATGGTGCTGAATCGGGAGCGAGTCAGCGGGACGCATCATTGCGTTGCGAACAGTTAACCACAATGGATGACAGTAGGCGAATATACGCGATCCGTGCCAGTTTGTCAAGCTTGCCGGCTAAAGCTACAATAAGGGGAGGATAACGCAGAGGAATTTCCCGGTTGGATCAACGCATGGGCGGCTCCAACCGGGAGCAACCAACGTAAAGAGACGGCGGCGATGTACGACGATTCACCGCCCATTCCGTTTTGGGCAATTGGCCTCTTGGGCGCAATCTTTCTGATCGGGATTAGCATCTTTATGCAGCAATCGCGATCAGCGGCCTTGATCGAGCAATTCGCCCGCCAACCGACGCCGGCACTACCTTTGCCCGCGCTCCCGCAGCTCGAGATGCAGAATCTGGCGCCGGAAGCGCAAGCAGCGGCCCGTGCCATTTGGCAACAGATCGCGACCGGCAATCGCAGCCAGCCGATCGATCCGGTCGCGAGCAGCCAGCGGGTGCGGGTAGCGATTGACGTGATCGAACCGACCGCCGATGGGGTGCGGATTAAGGGGACAGTGACGAATCTGACCAATGCCGATCTGCTGGTGCCGATTAGGGCGTTTGAGCTGCGCGACAGCACTGGCGAGAGCTATCGCTCACCTAGCTCGACGATGGCCAACTTGCCGCCGGGCGGTTCGACGCCGCTGGAATTGAGCGTGCCCTTGCCGGAAGGGCGCGGTCTGCTGTTGATCACCCATTTGCCGCCCGACCCGCCGATCGAGCAACGCTTGCTGATCGATGTGCGAGGAGCGCGACCATGAATACCGAGTTGAGCCAACGACTGGCTGCGGTACAGGCGCAGATTGCCGCTGCGGCAGCGGCGGCTGGACGCAGCGCGGCAGACGTGCAACTAATTGCGGTCAGCAAGACCCATCCGCCAGAGGTGGTGGCGGCAGCGGTAGCCGCCGGCGTAACCGATTTGGGTGAAAATCGGGTGCAAGAAGCACACCAAAAGATCAGCGCGTTGCACACTCTGCGCCCACGGCCACGCTGGCATTTGATCGGCCACCTACAACGCAATAAAGCCAAGCTGGCCGTCGAACTGTTCGATCTCATCCATTCAGTTGACAGTCTGCGGCTCGCCGAAACGCTCGACCGGCATGCCCGCGAGCGTGACCGGCAGTTGCCGATTCTGTTGCAGATCAATGTCAGCGGCGAAGCGAGTAAAGAAGGGTTCTGGGTGCCGGGCGGCCTGAAGAATAGCGACGCCTATAGCGTATTGCTGCGCGATATTGAAACGATCTTGTCGCTGCCAGCACTTGAGGTGCGCGGCCTGATGACGATCGCGCCGATTGTGGCCCACCCTGATGAAGCGCGACCTGTCTTTGCCGCGTTGCGCGAACTGCGCGATGATTTGGCTCGCCGCTACCCGCAGGCCAATTGGCGCGAGTTGTCGATGGGGATGAGCGATGATTTGGCGGCAGCGATCGCTGAAGGGGCGACAATGGTACGGATCGGGCGCGCGATCTTTGGCGAGCGGCAGGCGGGATGAGGTTTGCACCTCCGCTCTCGGCGGCAATGGCCGCGGACTAGTCAATCCACAGCCTTGCCCGAACCCACCCTCGTTATGACCTTGGCCAGCAATGACGTGTATTATGACAACTTAAGAGTTCTTGGTATGAACCAACTTCCAGACGACTTTACCATTTTGGCGCTTGAAACATCGTGCGACGAGACAGCCGCCGCGGTGGTGCGCGGTGGGCGCACGGTGGTCAGCAATATTGTCGCGTCACAAATGGCGACGCACGAACGGTATGGCGGTGTGGTACCCGAAATCGCTTCGCGCCAGCACATTCTCAGCTTGGCACCGGTGGTGCGAGCGGCGCTCGCGGCCCTGCCAAACGGGTGGAACGACGTGCATGCGGTAGCGGCCACCCAAGGTCCCGGCCTTAGCGGCGCATTGCTGACAGGTCTGAATGCGGCTAAGGCGATGGCATGGCAGCGTGGGTTGCCGTTTGTGGCGGTCAATCATCTTGAAGCGCATCTGTACGCAGGCTGGCTGGGCAGCGATCCGCCGCCGCCGTTCCCGCTGGTAGCCCTGCTGGTCAGCGGCGGCCATACGCTACTGGCGCTCATTCGCGACCACGGCCAGTATGTATTGCTAGGGCAGACTCGTGATGACGCCGCCGGCGAAGCGTTCGACAAAGTTGCGCGCATTTTGGGGCTGGGCTATCCGGGTGGGCCGGCGATACAGGCTGCGGCAGCGCAGGCGACTTCCGGCGGGGTATTGCCACGGGCATGGCTGCGCGACAGCTACGACTTCTCGTTTAGCGGTCTCAAGACGGCGGTCTTGCACCGGGTGCAAGACCGGCTAGCGCAAGCGGCGCGACTCAGTGGGCGTAAAGGCGGCAACGAGCCGGCGCAACTCGATGCGCCATTTGTGGCTCAGATGGCCTACGCCTTCCAAGAGTCGGTAGTGGATGTATTGGTCAGCAAAACGGTTGACGCGGCCCGCCGGCACGGCGCGCAGGCGATACTGCTGGCCGGCGGGGTGGCGGCCAACCGGCGCTTGCGCGAAGAGCTGATCCGACGTGCGCATGTGCCGGTGCATCTCCCGGCGCTCGATCTTTGCACCGATAACGCGGCGATGGTAGCGGCAGCGGCGTTTTACCGCTTCCACACCGGGGTACAACACGGTTGGGATGTAGATGTGACGGCGAATTTGCCGTTAGCGTAAAGCATCGCGGCGTGATGCCCTACGCCAACGGCACCGCCAACATTTGATTTGCAATCCGGGCAATCGCCTCGCCGTAATTATAGCCGGGGCTGGCCCAACCAGCCCCCTGCGCCCCTAGCGGGTTGTGGACGCGGCCTAGTTGCTTGATCGTCTGGGCGCTGCCACGAAAAGCACGCGGGAAGGGCCGATAGCTCAACGCCTTGGCGATCAGTTCGCGCTGAGGCGGCGTTTCGCTTCCTTCGCGCAGCGCGTATGCCAGCAACCGCCCAATTTGGGCCGGGATCGCATCATCAGCCCACGTCGCAAAACTCACCCCCGCCTCCCAACGTTGGCGTTGGGGATTGTAGGCCCAGCCGCTCGGATTCGCCGGCTGGTGCGTCTGCCACTGGCCGGTCACCCCGATTCCGGCGGGATTCCGCCGGGGGCGCTGGCTCCAGAAACTGGTCAAATTGCCGGTTTCGTGGATCATCTGCGCCACTGCCAGTACCGGGTCAACCCCCACCGGCAAACAGATGCGCACATACGCCGGAATGATGACATCGGCAATATCCTTCTCGGTATACTCGCCGTGCGGGCGGCTGAGAATATAGCGACTCATCTGATCCATCGCGGCGGTCTGCGGCCCAAGGATGGGGCTATCGGCGGTATACATCACGGCAATGCTCCTTCAGACGCGAACGATTGGCGGCGCATAGTCAACCCGTGGGTGATAGATAGATTGTAACGTGTTGACAAATACCGTCTTAATTTGGCCCAACTCACGCATAGTCAACGGCGCATCGCTGAGTTCGCCTTCGCGCACGCGGGCATCAATGATTGACTGCACCAACTCATCGAGAGTAACAGCGCCATTCGCTGATCGTTCACCCGGCTCGCCGTTGCGTTTCGCGATCAATTTGCCGTGTTGCGCTTTCGAACGAACGGTTGCCTCAACCGAGTCGGCCAGCATCAAGATCGCCTGCTCGCGGGTATAGGGCCGGGGGCCGGGGTAGCGAAAATCGCGTTCATCGATATTGTCGTAGCGTTGGAGGGCCTGCTGATAGAAATGGCGCACTAAGCCGGTGCCATGATGGGTTGCGATAAAATCGACGATCTGCTCGGGCAAACCGGCAGCGCGGGCCATCTTGATCCCCTCGCGCACGTGGTCGATGATTATCTGCGCACTGATATAAGGATCGAGATCGTCATGCACATTCTCGCGCCCCATCTGGTTATCGGTAAAGAAAGCGGGGCGAATCGTCTTGCCAATATCGTGATAATAAGCGGCCACCCGCAACAAGAGCGCATCGGCGCCGATCGCCTCGGCAGCGGCCTCGGCCAGATTCCCAACCGCCACGCTATGGTAATACGTCCCCGGTGCTTCGCGGATCAACTTGCGCAACAGCGGGCGCGACGGATGGGCCAGCTCCATCAACTGCAACGCCGTCACCTGCCCGGCCAGCCGGCCAATCATGTTAAACAGACCAAATGAGAGAATCGTCGTCAGACCGCCATTGGCAATTGCGCTAAGAACCGTGGTAAGCATCCAGTCGCTAAAGCCAGAGAGGGTAAAGATCGCCTGTTGGCTGAGCCAGAAGGTGATTTCCAGCGCCACAACGGTAGCCGTTACCCCCAGACCGGCGATCAAAAACGAACGCAACCGTTCAGCGGAGCGCACCAGCAAGATCGCGCTAGTAGAACTCGCAAACAGGGTCACGGCCAGCGTCAGATCATTCCCTTCCATCACGCTAATCACAATCGCGGCCAGCAAACTGGCGGCAAAACCGATCTGGCCGGTGAAGACCACCGTTACCACCACAGCCAGCATCGCCAGCGGGAAAAAGACTGGGCGCGCATCGTAGATCAGCAACCCAATACGGGCGAGGATCAACGTGACCAAAATGGTGCCCACCAAGACAAAGAGAGACCGAGCTTGTTCGGTGAGGTTGGGCTGAAAGACGCGCAAATAGCCAAACAGACCGGCGCTAAGCAGGGCAGCCAGCAACCCGAAGCCAAGCAATTCCGGCCAGCCGAGCGGGCGCGGCATTGCGCCGGTAGCCTGCAGCTTCTCAACATGGGCCGGGGTGACAATCTCACCAGCGCGAATGATCATCTCGCCGGCCAACACCTTCACCTCAACCGGCGCCACCTGCGCCGCCGCATTCGCCCGCCGTTCTTCGGTCGCAACCGTATCAAGGGTACGGTTCACCCGTAAAAAGGCAGCGATGATCGTTTGGGCCAACTCGCGTTGGGCAGGATCAAGGGTGGTTGTCGCCAGCCAAAAACTCAACCACCGATCGCGCAGTTGGTTAAGCGCCCGCTCGTCAACCGCATAATCATACCGTTCAATAGCGCGATCGTACAAACTCAAGATCGTGGTGCGCAACAGCGACCACGCTTCATCATCGAGTGAGAGTATCAACCGCGCCTGTTCGGCAGACAACTGCACATCGGCGCTGGGCAATTCGCGCAGCGCGCGCAACCGGCCCGCTTCATCGAGGGTCGGATCGCTGCGCACCCGCCCGATCAATTCGAGAAGGCTAAACAGATTGCGGCGCTGTTCGATCGGGATCTGCGGATCGTTGAAATAGACCAGATTATCAGGGTTATTAGCCGCCTGTTTGCGCCGTTCGGCTGTCAGCACCTCGCTGGTATAGATCACCTCGGTGGGTGCAGTAATACTGAGCGGGCTAGGCTGGCCGACCTGCAACCCACTGGCGCTGGGGAGACGAAAGGTGAGCACAGCCCAGATCCCAGCCCAGAGTAAGAGCACCGCCAGCACCAACCGCGCCTGTGCGCGCGACAGCGCCAACATTTGCGGTTGGACTAGCCAACGGGAGAGCCGGTGGCGCGAAAGGGCCTTCATAGGCGTCTCTGGATGCGAGAAGTTACGACGCGCTCAACAGGTCACGCGCGACCTGACTCAGGGTGCGATTGTCCGCTTTCCCCTTAAACCGTTCAAGCAAGACCGGCATCACTTTACCCATGGCAGCAGGGCCACTCACGCCAAGTTCGGCGATCACGGCAGCCACCAGCGGACGTACTTCTTCAGGGCTAAGCATCTTAGGCAAATATTCGCTCAACACTGCGATTTCAGCCTCTTCGGCTGCCGCCAAATCGGTTCGGCCAGCCTTATAATAAATATCCGCAGCATCACGCCGACGCTTAATTTCACGGGCAATGACAGCCTCTTGCTCTGACTCGCTAAGCGCAGCGTGGCTATCAACCGAAATGGTGGCTTTGGCCGCCTCAATCGCCGCCGGATCGCCGGCGTGCTCAGCCTCGATCGCCGCAACGGCCGCGTCAAATCGCTGCTTTGCGGCCTCGAGTTGGGCCGCTTGCAGTGCAGCACGAGCGGCACGAATCGCATTCACGCGCACTTTGTCACCGGCGCGCATTGCTGCTTTCAGATCGTTGGCAAGACGTTCTTGGATGGTCATACGTTCTTCTCCCCCATGATTAGTGTACGGGCTACAGCGTCACCATGGTCCAACTACAGCCATAGCCCTGCTGTAGCCCTACAGGGTTACAAGGTTACCCGGCGCGGATAGACGCGAGCTTTTTCAGCGCTGATAATGGCCCGAATCTGGCCAACCGCTTCATCAAGCCGGTCGGCATGGTTGATCACCACGTAATCAAAGTTGGGCAACTGGGCCAACTCGTCGGCCACCATCGCCAACCGGCGCTCAACCTCGGCGGGTGATTCGGTGCGGCGCAGCATCAGCCGGTGGCGCAGCTCATCGAGCGAAGCCGGCGCAAGGAAGATAAACACCGCTTCAGGCGCGAGCCGCTTGATCGTCGCTGCGCCATCGACATTGATCCGTAAAATAACATCGCGCCCGCTGGCCATTGCCTGCCGGATCTCGAATTTAGGAATGCCCTTATACTGGCCGTATACTTCAGCCCATTCGAGCAGCTCGTCGTTATCGATCATCTCACGAAAGCGCTCGGTGGAAACAAAATGGTAATCAACGCCGTCGATCTCACCGGGCCGTTGTGGCCGGCTGTTCGCAGTCACGACAAAATGGAAGGGGAATCCCAACTCGCGCATCCGCATCAGCACCGAGTCTTTACCGACGCCAGACGGGCCTGAGATCACTACGAGTAGCGGTTGCGGCGGCTTACCTTGCAACACTGGATTAAGAACCTGTTCCATGCCTACGCTCGTCTTGTGGTATCCTGCCGGCGATAGGGCTGACACCGTATGGTGCAACGATGTATTTTGATGCTCTAACGTTAACGGCTGTCGTCGAAGAACTGCGTGCAACGCTCCTCTTTGGGCGGATCCAGCGCGTGGTCTTGGTTAGGCCGCTCGTCATCGGCCTAGAGGTCTACGCCCATGGCCAGCGCCGTTATCTGTTGGCGTCGGCCGAGGCACAAGCAGCACGGATTCATCTGGTAAGCCAGCGCCTCAGCCGGGGCGTTGACGGCGAACCGCCCTTTCTGCTCTTAATGCGTAAATATCTGCTCGGCGGTCGCATTGTAGGCATTGAGCAACCGCCATCCGAGCGGATCGTTTTGTTCAGTATAACGAAAGCGGCGGAGTCGCGCAAACCACCGGTGAGCGCCGATGAACTAGCCGATGACGAGCTAGATGATGATGAGACGGCGGATGAGGCGGCATTGTTGCGCTGCGATCTGATCGTCGAACCGCAAGATCGGCGCAGCAACATCATCTTGGTTGATGATAACAACTTGATTCTCGATGCGATCAAGCGGGTGACGCCGCGCATGAGCAGCCGGGTAATCATGCCGCGACGGGTGTATGAATTGCCGCCAACGCCAGCCAAGCGTGATCCATTGCGGGCTACTGCCGCCGAGATCGAAGTAATACTAGGGCCGGGTGATCCGGTCAAGGCATTGGTGAACGCTTACCGCGGCATCTCGCCACAGGCTGCGCGCGAAGTGTTGGCGCGGGCTTGCGGCGCAGTACCGGCGACCGGGCAAGGCTTACCGGCCTACACCATCGCGGCCCGGCTGCGTGAAATCGTGGCCGAGCCGCCGGCCCCGCATCTGGTGAGCGATGCGAACGGGCCGATCGCCTACGCGCCATACCGGCCATTACACCTGCCCGGTGCCGTGGCGATGCCGAGCATGAACGCGGCGCTAGAGGCATTTTACGCCACCCACCAGCAACCGTTGGGGCGCGACCAGCGCCGGGCCGACCTCGCGGCACGCTTGCAAGCCAGCCGCGAGCAACTGGAGCGGCAACGCGAACAGATTGTGGCTGAACTTGCCCGCGCCAACGAGCTGGATCGGCTGCGCTGGGAAGGCGAGATGATCTTCGCCTTTCTACATCAATTGCCACGAGGCGCAACCGAGCTGGTGGTGGAAGGGGAGCGAATTGCGCTCGATCCCAACCGTCCGCCGGTCGAACAGGCGCAAGAGCGGTTCAAGGCGTATGACAAAGCCAAAAGTGCCTGTGCCATCTTGCCCGCACGATTAGCCGAGACCGAAGCGCGGTTAGCCGGATTAGATCAATTATTGGCGCTATTGGCAGTCGCCGATGACGCCACCCAAATCGACTTGATCGCCGCCGAAGCAGAAGAGGCCGGCTACCTGCGCCCGTCACCCACCCGGCGTCGCTCGCCGCGATCACGCCCGTTGCAGGTGCGTTCGAGCGATGGCTTGCCGATCTACATCGGGCGCACTGCCCGCCAGAACGAAGAAGTGACCTTTCGCATCGCCCGCCCTACCGATCTCTGGTTGCACGCGCGCAACATCCACGGCGCACACGTGATCATCCGGGCCGAACATCCTCCCGAACGGACGATTGCCGAGGCTGCGGCCCTAGCGGCCTATTACAGCCAAGCGCGCGACGATGCAGCGGTTGAGGTTGACCTCTGCCGGCGCCGGGCCGTGCGCAAAATTCCCGGCGGGCCAACCGGGTTGGTCAGCTACCACCCTGAACGGACATTGCGAGTGAAGCCACAACCTTGCGGCGAAGTGGTACAAAAGTGGTAGACAGCGGCTCATGGTCTGTAGTAGTCTGAACTCAAACAACCACCGCGCGGGAAACCGCAGTGCCGATAGGAAGGAGCTGTCTGTGCCATACGTTATCACAGAGCCGTGTATTGGAACGAAGGATGCCTCGTGCGTCGCCGTCTGCCCGGTCGATTGCATCTACGAGGGCGAAGATCAGTACTACATCAACCCGGATGAGTGTATCGACTGCGGCGCATGCGAGCCGGAGTGCCCGGTCGAAGCGATTTTCGCCGACGACTCGGTGCCCGAGCAGTGGAAGAGCTATATCGAGAAGAACCGCAAGTTCTTCGGCGCGTAAGCAAGGGAGGGCGAAGGGGCCGATCGGTGCTCGGCCCCTTCGCTACCGCTCGTAAACATACACACCAATGAACAAACCATCCGTTACTGGCGCCAGCCTACTCGACGCGCTGCGGCTACCGCTCCCACGCTTGAGGGCGAATCAACCACCGACGACGGCAACCACACCGGCGTGGCAGCGTCAATTGCAAGCCATCGCTGAGGTGCAACTCGCCCGCTTTCCGTTTTTGATCCAAATGCGGGCTATCTGGCGGCTGCTACGCGAAGAACGGCCAGATTGGGCGTGGCTATTGCCGCTACTGGTAATCGTCTTCGTCCGCACTTACCGCCGGGAACGAGAGCGGATGCAGCAGCGATAATCACTCTTCGTCATTGATCCATTCGGGGTCGGCAACCAAATCGAAGCGCGGGATGATCGCCGTGAAATAGGCATTGTCCATCGTGCGAAAATAGTACTCTCCTTCCATCCAGCCGCGCGGCGACTTGAGAACACAAAAGCTCTGGTATTCATGCACCTCGCCGGAGTTGAGTAGTGGTTGCAAGCCAACCACGCCATCCCCCACCACCTCCAGTTCCTCACCAATCGAATCGTAAATCGTCCAACGCCGGCTCATCAACTGAGCGGCGCGGCGACTGATATTCTCGATCCGCACATCGTAGGCGAAGACAAAGCGTTGCAGCGGCGGAAACGAATGGCCCGGCAGATAGTGCGGGCGCACGCTAATGCGCATGCCTTCACTGAGACGGTAGTAAAAGGGTCGTCGCATAAGCAAACTGCAATGATAGTATGGCAGCAGAGGAACGGGATTGAAACCCGTTCCTCTATCATAGATACGGCCTTACCTACTTCAAATGAGTACGGAACCAGCTAATCTGCTCTTGAGCGGCATAAAGCTGGTTTTCCTGCAACCCTAGACCGTGCCCCTCAAAAATAAAGCGTACCATGCGCGCCGGAACACCGCGATTGACTAGTTGCAGATGTAAGTTCTCATTCTGCACGATCGGCAAGAAATCTTCGGTGCCATGGAAGGTCAACACCGCAGCTTTGACCTTATCGGCGCCGTAGCTCGGTGAGTCTTTCACATACTCGTTGAGCGCTTTGAACGGCGGCAACCCTTCGAGATACGGAGGCAGAATGACCGAGCCGAGCTTCCATTCGCTGATCACATCAATAAATGCACACTGCGGATTCGCAGCGGCATAAAGGTCTGGATGGCGCACAACACTCTGCAACGTGAAGTAGCCGCCATACGAACAGCCGGTAATGCCCACCTTGCCTTTAGATGTCCAGCCTCGGCTTATCGCCTGTTGGACGATCTCGGCCTGCTCGTCAATGTCGATCTGACCGAAATTCGCACTATCAACCAGCGAATTGTAGACCGCTGGTGTATAGCCATGGCGTCCGGCAACGGGTGTAATGAGCAGCGCAAAGCCGAACGAAGGCAACAAGGCATACGGGTTCTCGACGTTGGTCATCCACTGATTGATCATCGGCACGTTCGGCCCACCTTCCTGCCAAACGATCATACGCACATTCTTGGGTGGGAAGGGAGCATCAGCCGCTTGGATGAGCGTACCAACCCGAACTTGCCCATTACGGAGCGTAAACGTCACCGGGTCTTGACGCAGGTTGGCCTCAACCCGCAATTCTTCGTTTTGCCATGTGAGCCGCGCCAGCGCAGTGCCGTCCCAGCGCAGGCGGTAGATGTCAGGCGGATCGGTATACGAGGTGTAGGTAAAGACGATTTGGCGGGTGCTGCTGCTGGTCGCAACCACGTTAAAGTACGAGCCAGCGCGGTCAGCGAGATTGCGCAACTCGCCTGAGACGCGGTTGTAGTAATAGGGATGGCGGTTACTTCCAACAACGCCACGCACGATAAGCTCATCGGGGCTAACAAAATCGGCAATACTGCGATAAACAACATCACCACCTGAGAGCATTGGATGCTCAAAGGTTTTGCTGAGGCGGAACTGGCCACTATTATCGCGGTCGTAGAACCGGAAGCTGGTGCGCGAAGAGAAGCGCGGGAGATAGACTGGATGGGTACGTCCCTTGAGGTACGCTGGATGGTGAGCTTTGATCAGCAATGATTGCCCACCGGGTGCCCAGTCGTGCGCTTCGAGGATCGGCGCACCGACTGTAGCGTCAGGCCGAATCACCTGTGTCTGGCCGCTAGCGAAGTCGATCACATACGTATTGTTATTCTGGATAATCGGATTTTGGTGCGGCGGCAGATTGCCGGTTGAGTCGCGATAAATCTCTTCGGAGAAAAGAGCACCGACATAGGAGCTGCGTCCTTCGGCATCAGGCACACCGAAAAACGACACGGCGGCAAAGGCCGAATCGCTCGTCCACGTCGCATTCAGCAAAGCCGAGGCGTAAGGAATGCTCGTCACGTAGCGTTCTTCACCGGTTGTAGCGTCGTAGAGAAAGAGGTTATACGGCTCGCGCGTCGCTTCAATTGCAGTACCATCGTTCTGTTGCTGGAAGAGAAAGCGATTCAGCAGATCAGGCCGGCGCTGGCGAAACTGATCGACCCGGCGCTGGAGACGAGCCGGCAGCGTGAACTGATGCTCGCGAGTGGCGAACGGGATCGGTAAACCTATTGTGTAGCGTTTGGTGAACGGCTTGAATTCTGCCGACGACGATTCCTCGGCTGTAGGCGGCTCGCGCACGATGAGCCAATTGGTAAGATTGGGCGCAATCGAGACAATGCCAAGGTTCTCATCAGGCAGACCGACTTGAAAGGCATTAACTTCACCGCTAAATCGGTTGATGAACAGAGCCACAAACGCATCTTCAAGGCCTGTGGCGAAAAAGTTAACCGCCAGCACACCAAGCGTGCTCTCATCTTGCCAACTGAAGCTACCAACCCCAAAGAAGGGAAGTGGGACGAAGAAATCGAATGCCTCAGCGGCAATCGGCACGGTGTCGCCGGTGGTAATATCAAGGAACGCGAACCCTTCGTTCGAACTGATCAACACAGCGGCATCGTCAGGACTGATATCGCTGCGTGGAACTGGATATGAGACGTCGTTTTGTAAGCGATCGATCTTCGCAATCTCATCATCGCTGAGCAAATTGGGCGGCAGGTCTTTCTCATCACCGAACTGATTAACATTGACAATGTTGTTACGAATAGGCGCCGCAGTCACAGGTGCAACGAGACCAACTAGAGCGACCAAAACACCGATCCACCAGAGCCAGCGCGACCGTCGCATACACGTGCTCCTTACCATTGCAAAAAGGTGAAGACGCTACGTTTTGTATCATAGCAGATGGAAAGCCAAAATGGTATACTACAAAGTACTATATTCTTGCTGTAATAGTCACTTTGCTCGCGGTTGTGGTCACTGGTGCAGGATTGCTGAACGTTCGTATAGCAACCCGCTTGCGATAGGATGCGACAAGACAATTGCCGCACTTCTGAGTCGGGGTTGCAACTCATGCCGCAATCTATTATGACCGGTGATCGAATGGCACTCGTATGAACTGTAGTGAAGCGCGCGCGCTGCTTGCCGCCGGCATCCGGCCCGGTTCGGGGTCAACAACCCAAGCGCTTCTGCACGATCATCTAGCCCAGTGCGCCACTTGCCGCGCGCTGGCCGAAGGAAGCGATCAGGCACTATTAGCAGCATTGCTCGCGACGCCGCTACCAGAACGTCCTCCAACGCGCAACTGGTCGATCCACTATCTCCTCTTTCTCCTGCTCGCCTTGCTCGCCGGCTGGCTTGGCTTTCAAACTGGCAGAGTAGTATTAGCAGGAATCACAATTAGCCAGAACATGACTGCAATGCAATTGCCCTCGCCAGCTATCACGGTAACGCCAGCAATGATGGCCATCGCAACACCGCTGCCAACCCCCATTCCCTCACCCTTACTATCGCTAGATCAACCCACGACAACCAGCGAAGCGATCGCTGTGGACGCCTCACCAACGCCAGCAGCGTTGGAGATAGCCGTTGCCGCATCGATAACGCCAATCCGTTTGCCGGCAATTGATGGCCGCGTGCCGGTGCCGACGCTGATGCCAACCGTTGGCGTTCGTCTGCCGGAGGACGATGCGATTCACATTCTGTTGCTGGGCAGCGACCGACGACCCGGTGAGAGTTGGGCCACGCGATCTGACGCCGTGATGCTAGTGCGGATCGAGCCATCGCAGCGACGGGTAGCACTGCTTTCGTTACCGCGTGATCTGATGGTTGACATTCCGGGATACGGGTATGGGCGAATTAACAGCGCGACGGTCTATGGTGAAATGAACCCAGCCATTGGCGGGGCTGAACTCGCCCGGCGGACAGTAACGAATCTGCTCGGACTACCGATTGATCATATCGTGTGGGTTGATTTTACCGGCTTTACCGCGGCAGTTGACGCCATCGGTGGGATTGAGGTTGAGCTTGAGCAGGCGATCTACGATCCGGCCTACCCGACGATGGATTACGGGATTACAACGGTCTACTTCCCGGCGGGGAAACAATGGATCGATGGCGCACAGGCGTTGATCTTGAGCCGTACTCGCCACGCCGACAGTGCCTATGCTCGTGAAGAACGCCAGCAGATGATTGCGTTGGCGATTGCCCGTCGAATTCGCGAACACGATCCGGTAAGGCAGGTTGAGCTGGCCGCGCACGTGACCACTGCGCTGCGCCCGCACATCCGCACCGATCTGAGCGCCGATGAGCTGTTAGGGTTGGCATGGTCGTTGCGCGAGGTTGACTTAGGCGCAATCGAGCGATTCGCACTAGGGCCGGACGACGTGTACGAAGGATTGATTGAAGGCGATCCATACGCATTAACGCCTCGTCCCGGTGCGATTGCGGCGCTGGTGCGGGATTTTGTGAACGGGAAGTAGAGGTAGCGGCTGAGATTAAGAGCCACTAAAAGACACAAAAAGTGATAGCGAGATAACCCTCACCCCAGCCCCTCTCCCGCGTGGCGGGAGAGGGATGCGGTTTGCAGCACCAACGCAACGCGGGAGCGATGACGGCGCATTGCTCTTAAACACAGCAGTGTAGCAGCTAAACAGCCGCATTCCCGAAGGGTCGGCAGCACCCACTACCCCGCTCTTGCAACACGGGAGCAGGGTGCGGTTTGAAACAACAGGGCATGGATTACGGCGCATTGCTCTTAAACACAGCAGTGCGGCAGTAGAACTGCCACATTCCCGAAGGTTTAGGCGATATGAGTGCCGCCGCCGGCCAGCGCGTGGCTAATGCACGATGGAATACGGGCATCGGCAAGAATGACGCGCTGCACTCCGCCGGCCAATGCCTCTTGCGCGCCGAGCAGTTTCTTCTTCATCCGCCCGGCGGCGTAGTCCATATTGGCTGCGAGTTCGGTGCGCGGGATGTTGGTAATCAGCGACGCCTCATCGGGAAAGTTGCGCAGCAAGCCGGGCACATTCGAGAGCAGGATCAGCGTCTGCGCGCCGAGCGCGGCGGCGATGGCGGCGGCAGCACGATCACCATCAACATTGACCGCTTCGCCAACTGTGGAACAGGCAATCGGCGCCACCACCGGCAAATAGCCGGCGTCGAGCAGCATGCGCAAGAGCGGCGCATTGACCTGCTCGATCGTACCAGTCCAATCATCGCGCAAGATCATCTGGCGACCCTGCTCGATCACTCTGATGGTCGATTTCCGTTTGCCCTCCAACAAACGGCCATCAAGGCCGCTCAGGCCCAACGCCATTACTCCGCGCATTTGCAACCGCTCAACCAATTGTTTGTTGATCAAGCCAGCAGTCGCCATCAGAAAGATTTCGAGCGTGCGCCGGTCGGTATAGCGGCTCGTATGGCCGCCCGGCGAGGTAACAAACCGGGGTGGATGGCCGAGCGCCTCGGCCAACCGATTGGTCTGATCCGAGCCGCCGTGAACGAGTACCAGCCGCTCGCCAGCTTGCCAGCGCGCAGCCACATCGTCACAGAGTGCGTCGTAGTCGTTGCCGGCGCTGCCACCCACCTTAACCACTAACATCGCAGCTTCCTCCTTATTGCCGCATGCAAAGACAGAATCTCGCGGATAGCCGCATTCTCCGATTTCTCAGCAATTTCTCTGACAACTATCGTCGCAGAAATGGTATGATGCGCCTATGCGATTGATAGCTTGCCTTATTCTACTTCACTTCTTCATCCTCGCTGCTTGTGCGCCCGCACCGGCAGCAACGCCGACAGGAATAGCGGCGCGCGAGGTCGTTAGCGCGCCTACGACAACCCCGTTACTGCTGCCTTCACCGACCCTACCGCCAGTGCCAACGGTGACACCGGCGCGGGCGGCGCAAGCCGTGCCGCCACCGGTGAGTGATACTGTAGCGGAAGCAGCGCCGCCAGCGCCAACCGCGACCCCAAGCACGCCGTCAACCCCCACACCGCGCCCGACCGGCACACCGCTGCGGGTTGGCATTCAGATCGGGCACTTACGTTCACATGAATTGCCTGACGAACAGGCGCACTTGCGCACCTCAACCGGCGCGCGCTGGAATGGGATCACGGAAGCGCAGGTGAACGAAGCAATTGCAGTGCGTGTTCGTGACATACTGGTCGTGGCGGGGGTGGAAGTTGATCTGCTGCCAGCCACTATACCGCCGGCGTATGATGCTGATGCATTCGTGGCAATCCATGCCGATGGTTCAGCGGAAGGGGCGCGGGGATGGAAGATCGCTACGCCGTGGCGCGCATCGGCAGCGAGCCGTGCATTACTCGCAGCAGTCGCCGCAACCTATGGCGTCGTGACCGGACTACCGGAAGATCGCAATGGCATTACCGTCAATATGCGCGGGTACTACGCCTTTAATTATCGTCGTCACACCCACGCGATTGCACGCACCACCCCGGCCATCATTATTGAGACAGGATTTCTGACCAATGCCGCTGACCGCGAGATTATCGTGGCACGTCCTGAGGTGGCAGCGCGCGGGATTGCCGAAGGGATTTTGCAATATTTGAACCAGCGCGATCCTAACGATGGCGCAGCATTGCTACCACCCGAATGGCCGATCCTCTACACCAGCGCTGAGACGATGGTGCGCGCCGGGCCAGCTGATACAGCAAAGCTGGTAGCGCGCGTACCGGCTGATAGCCGCATCTTTGTCTTCAATCAGGCAGGCGAGTGGTATGAAGCAATGGTGCGCGCCGGAAACGCGCGATACGTAGGTTGGGTGCGGGTCGATCAGACCCGCCCGGCGACAGCCAACGACAACCCAGCGCCGCCGCCCGCCGAACCGCCAGCGACGAATCCCTAACGCACGCGCGTTACCGCTGTACGATTGGCACATTCACCTGATACAACGGGCGGGCAGCGACCGGCGTCAGCGGATCACCCAGCACAAGAAACGTCCGTAACGACTCAGGAGCTTCGCCACTGGCGGCGAGATTAGCATAGCCGGCAGCCACAAGGTGGCCAAGCGGAGGGTACGGTTCAGCCGCCCAAAGCGCCTTGATAAAGCCAAGCAGCAACTGGCGATGACCGTAAGCAACACCGAAGCCGCTCGAACTCCACGTGGCAATCGCACCGCCGGCTGGGTTCAACAGCAATGCTTCATCGATTGTCGTACCACGGAAGGACGGATGCTGAAACGCACCGGTCAAACACGTCATACTCAGCACCACCGGCAGCGCCGGCGCGTTGCGTAGATCAGTCGCCGTATCAACGTGCAAAAGAAACGGATCAGTTATGCCAATCTGGGTAAACGCCCACTGAAACTGCAAGCCATGCCCGGCATAGACGAGCAAACCGGCTCCTTGGTTAAAGGCAGCAAACGCCTGCTCACGTGCTGTCGCAGCATCAGCAATACGCCCTACTGACCCAGCCGGATCGTAATAGATGCGCGTCGCACTGGTTTGGGCAGGCTGGAGAGCAATCGCTTCGTTGAGCAGGGCAGCAAAATCACCACTAGCATCAGGATTATCGGCAAGATAGACCGCGTGGCGCTGCCAAAGACCGCCACTCTGCTCGTAGGCAAGCAATTTAGCCACCACATCGCGCAATTCTGACTCAGATTTCACCGGCAAGCGGCCGATCCACAGATCGGGTTGAAACAGGCTCTCAGTAAGGGGGTCATCACCATCGAGCTGAGCAAAACAGGTCTCGCAGGCCGTTTCACCCAACCACGGATCGACCACCGCCAAGTAGGGAGGGATATGGCTCGTCCAATCATACCCCAGATAATTGCGCGGATCGGAACTGCCATCACCGACTAAGATAACCGCTTGAGGCTGGGATGGCCATGTGGCAGTCGCATAACGCAAAAACTGACGAATCGCGGTAGGATCCGGCTCGCCGCCACTCCAGCCGGCATAAATATCTTCAACCGCGATTGCAACCGGCGACCAACCTTGCGCTTGCCGGCGGGTCAACAGTGGTTGGAGCGCATCGAGAAACGCACGTGGGGCAATATAGATTGCCCGCGCATGGCGCGGCGTCGTGAGATTGATCGGCTGATGACGGACCACTGCTGGGGTGTGAAGCGTATCAGTTCCGGTAACCAGATAACGGCGCGGCACTGGTGCGTCGTCAGCGAAGGCAGTACCGGTGAAGGACAGACGCACCGGTTGCTGCGGGTCACTAATGTCATAGACGGCTGCGTCGGCAGCAGCGCCAGCTAACGGATAGGTGAAACGACCGGCTTGACCGCGAAAGATCGCCCCCTGTATGGAAAAGATCGGCTGGGCCGGCGCGTCGAACATCACTCGATCGAGATAGACCCGATCAACGCCGACAAGCGGGTCAAGCGTGAGCGTCATCGCAGCGGTTGGCGTAGGCAGAACGACAGTCGCGCGATACATCCCCGCTCCACTCCACTCGATAACCGTACTCCAATCGCTCGCCGTAGTAAGCAGCAACCGGTGGTCACCGTTATGTTTGACCAGCGTCGCCAATTCGAGCGTGAGGCTCATGGGGCCGCTGGCAGCGAGCGGTAGGGAAGTAGATAAAGTCACCGTCGTACTAACCGGCGAACCGGCCACTGCATCAAGCCGGCGATGAAAGAAGCGATCGCCATCGAAACCGGCCAGTGTCGACTCGTAGATGGTTGGTGGATCGGATGGCCAGACACCGGCGACACGGATCGTAGCCGGCTGATCGCCAGCTTGCGGCTGCACAGCGCGCGTCGCCATCAACGTAGTAGCGGTTGGTTCGACCGTCAGCCAATAGCGGTCGGTGGCCGACCAGCGCTCAGCGGGGGAAGGCGCGTAGAAGCGGAGGGCAGTCACAGTTGCGCCAATCGTAACAGCCTCCAATGGAAAGGTCAAACCGGCCCGTTGGAGACGCAAGCGATTGGGTTTAACAACGTTCAGATCAAGACCAAGCGCGCGTAGATCATCGGCGCTGATCTGCTGGACGCCTTCAGTAGTGACATCGATCGTCCATGCATCGCGCGTAGCCAACGGATCAGGCGCGGGCACACTGGCAAGCTGGACCGAGGAGCCAGCCACCGGCTTAAGCGACGCACCGGTGATCAAGGCCGTGAGACTCAGGGCCAAACGCGGTTCATTACCGGCCAGATATTGAGGAGAAATCTCGTAGATCGCCGAGCGCACGCCGCGGAGGGAACCCTCACCAATCAGGCGGAGCGGAGCCGAAGGCGGAGCAGGCGCAAACTCCGGCAACGGCAAGCGGAGTTCACCATCAATTTCCAGCGCCGGCAGCGCCGGTGTTGGCAACGGTTCGGCCAACGGCTGATCGTGCAACGTGCGGATGACCGGCACTGCCGGCGCACCGTCAGCTAGGTAGAGCAGAAACCGCTGCGGTTCGCGAGGACTGGCCAATTGCCAGCGCACCTCAACCCCGCCGACAACTGGTTGCAACACCAAGCCAGCAACCGGCTGCGCCAGCGTCACTGGCGCAGCCGAGGCAAGCAAAGCGGCCAAGACAAGGAAGTAGAGCAGAAAGCGCCGCATTCGACCCCAATTCCTAATGATACGAGCGCCGTTGCAGTAGCGCACCGAGGCCAATTGCCACTAATGCCAACCCAATGAAGGCCAAGAATGGACGGACAGGATTGGCCGCAGTTTGCGGCAGGATAGACGGTGGCGGAACCGGTGGTGAATTAATAATTACGCTGCTCGTGTTGTTATCGGTCGTAATCTCGCTGCTACTCGTGCGAACAAGAGCAGTATTGACACTATTGGACGGATTAAGCGGTGCAACAAGCTGCGCCGTCACTTGTACTACAATCGTCTCGCCGGGAGCAAGCGACGGTGTAGAGACCGTCACCTGATTACCGTCAGTATTGATATTACCGGCAGTCGTCGTCACGCCGATTAGGCGCAATGACGGCGGCAGTGTATCGGTCAGTGTGACATCGGTTGCTGGCGCGTTGCCAATATTGCCAATGGTCAGCGTGTAAACCACCTGATCGCCAACCTGCGCGACAGATGGTGACACCGATTTGGCAAGCGTCAGATCGGGCAGTGGTGGTTGCACCGTCGCGCTGCTCGTGTTGTTATCGGTCGTAATTTCGCTGCTGCTCGTGCGCGCCATCGCCACGTTCCGGTGATCCGGCGGCAGGGGAAGTGTAACTACAACAGCGCGGATCGTAATCGTGATCGTCTCCCCCGGCGCCACCACCGGTACGGCAACGCTGACCCGATTTCCGTCAACCTGTGCGGTGCCGACCGAAGCACTCGCCGCAAGTACGCGCGCGAAGGCCGGTAACGGATCATCAACCGTCACGTCAACCGCTGGCGCATTGCCGATATTGCGTAACGTCAACGTATACACAATCTCATCACCAATCTGCGCGACAGAAGGAGTAACCACCTTATCTAGCACAAGGTCTGCTATGGCACTCGGCGAGTCCGGAGGAAGCGCCGGAGTTGGCGTATCCGTCGGCGGCACCACCGGCGGGCTAGTTGGCGTATTCGTCGGCGGCACCACCGGCGGGCTAGTTGGCGTATTCGTCGGCGGCACCACCGGCGTATCCGTCGGCGTATTCGTCGGCGGCACCACCGGCGGGCTGGTTGGCGTATTTGTCGGCGACACCACCGGCGTATCCGTCGGCGTGTTGGTTGGCGGAGCCACAGGTGTATTCGTTGGTGTACGAGTTGGCGGCTCAGCCGTACTGGTTTCAGTGATACTCAACGGCGGTGCAGCATCGACCATCACCGTCGGCGGTGACAACAGCGCCATCAGCAAGAAAGTCCCTCCTAACACGATTGGCAACATTCGCCAGACAAGGTGTCTCATGATTGTATTACTCCCTTATCGCCCGATCAGCGGAATGAAGTACTGGTGCTGTTGGCTTATCGTACCATGCGACTGTAACGGGCCGTACTCATTTTGCGCCCCATTAGTCTCGATTTCCACCAACCAGTATGTGTAATCAACTCCAGCCAGTACACTACGGTCGATCACACTGTAACTAGCACCGTTGCTGGCATTGCCACGAGCAGGGATCACTGCCAACAACGTTGCCTTATCGCGCCCGCTGGTTGAGCGATAGATCATGAAGACACTTGTATTTACCTCAGTGCCGGTCGTCCAGCGAATTTCCCAACCGCCGGCAAGGGGGATTAACCGAAACTCGGTCAGTACAATCGCCGTCGGCGGCGCTTCGGGCGGCGGTGTGCGCAGGCGGGTCGGGTCATCAGGCGTGGTGGTGGTAGGATCGTCGCTCGACGTGATTGGCGTATTGTCGCCACGCGCCGTCGCCTGATTCACGATTTCGGTAACATTATTCGGCAGCGGCGTGTTCACCTGTACCCGGAAAGTGATGGTGAGGCTAGCATTCACACCCAACGACGAGAGCGTCACTTGCACGGCAGAATCACCAGCATTATTCCCCTGTGTCACGACAGCCGGCGACGTCGCAGTTACACTGCCAATCACGAGGGTTGTATTGGCGTCAGGCGTATCAGACACCACGAGCTGCCGGGCTACCGCCGGGCCAGTATTGGTCAAGATCAAGGTGTACTCGATTACATCACCGGCGCCGGCTAAGCCATCGTTATTGCCATCAACGACGATCACAGCACTCTTGGTAAGGCGAACGGCTGCGTTGTCAGGAATGTCAGTGGTATCAGATGCCGTCACGTCTGGCAAGCGCTGGTCAGCGCTATCGGTGTAGCTCAGCGTCGCCGTGTTGGTCAGTGTTGCCGGCCCACTCGCTGTCACCAGCACTGTCACGCTCACACTCCCGCTCGCTCCGGCAGCAACCGGGTCGGTTAGGGTAAAAGTCACCGTCCCACTGCTGTGATTACACGACCCCGCCAACGTCCCTAATGCGCAGCTCTGGTAGCTCACCCCACTTGGCAGAGTGTCGGTAATGGTCACAGCGTGCGCCGCCCCCACACCGGTATTAGTAAATGTTATTGTGTAGGTCAACGTCGCCCCCGGTGCCGTCACGGTCACCACATCACTTTTACTCATACTCATCTGCGGCTGAGCAGGGATGCTATCAGTGTCGGTGGCTATCACCAACGGCAATGGTTGGTTAGCACTATCGGTGTAGCTCAGCGTCGCCGTGTTGGTCAGTGTTGCCGGCCCACTCGCTGTCACCA
>NZ_CALLJH010000022.1:0-33925 GCF_938091255.1 uncultured Chloroflexus sp. | reverse complement strand
TATAACATACGGCATCCTGCAGAAAAAGTTGCGCTACATGTGCTATAATCGCGCCGACTCACAGATTGCGAGACGTACCATTTGGTGCGTCACAACAGAAGGGCCATGCTCGCCCCCATGGCGCTTCTGAACGGATCCGATCGTCGTAGATCAGGAGAAGAAGTCATGCGCAAGACTCTACTCACGCTGGTAGCGCTCTTCACGCTACTCGTGCCGATGCTGGCCGCCTGTGGTCAGCCTGCGGCCCAGCCCACCGCGACGCCGGCGCCTGCATCGCCGACCGCCGCTGCCACAACCGCCCCCTCAGATTCTGGCAAGCCCCGGATCGCGTTGGTAACGGATCTGGGCAAGGTGAACGACGGGACGTTTAACGAGTTTGCCCACCTCGGCGCGTTGCGGGCGGCGCAAGAGTTTGGGCTCGAGTACAAGTATATCGAGACGCAAGCCCAAGCCGACTACGAGAAGAACATTCAGACCTTCGTCGATGAGGGCTTCAATGTGATCGTCACCGTCGGTTTCTTGATCGCCGATGCAACCAAGAAGTTCGCCGCCGAGCACCCCAATATTATCTTCATCGGGGTTGACCAGTTCTACGAGCCGGGCACTGTCACCGATAATCTGGTCGGTTTGCAGTTCCGCGAGGATCAGGCTGGCTTCTTGGCTGGCGCGCTGGCTGGTATGATGACCAAGACCGGCACCGTGGGCGTGGTGGCCGGCGTGGAGATCCCGCCCGTTAAGCGCTTCAAGAACGGCTTCGACAATGGCGCACGCTTCGTGAACCCCAACATCAACCTGCTCGGCGTCTATTTGCCCACCTTCATCGACCCCGCCCTCGGCGCTAGCACCGCCCAGCAGATGATTGGCGACGGCGCTGATGTGATCTTCGGCGCGGGTGGTCCAACCGGTTCCGGCGCGATCAAAGAGGCCGCCGCTCGTGGCGTGTTCGTCATCGGTGTTGACCAAGATGAGTACGTGACCACCTTTGCCAACGGCTCCGCTCCCGGCGCCGACAAGATCCTCTCCTCGGCAATTAAGCGGGTTGACGTAGCCGTCTACGATCAGATCAAGGCCGTCGTCAACGGCACCTTCAAGGGCAACGGCATCGCAATGTACGAGGCTGCTAACGGCGGTATCGGCTACGCCGATTACCACGACACCGCCAACGTCGTGCCCGCCGAGGTGAAGGTGCGCATGGAGCAGATCCTCGCCGCACTGACCAACGGTACGCTCACCACCGGCGTTGATCCGGTCAGCGGTGATGTTGATCCGGCCACCATCCCCGCGCCGCAGCCGTTCCAACCTTCAGGTGTCAAATTGCCCCGGATCGCACTGGTGACGGATTTGGGGAAGGTTAATGACGGCACTTTTAATGAGTCGGCCCACCTCGGCGCGTTGCGGGCAGCGCAAGAGTTTGGGCTTGAGTACAAGTATATCGAGACGCAGGCCCAAGCCGATTACGAGAAGAATATCCAGACCTTCATCGATGAAGGTTTTGATGTAATCGTCACTGTTGGCTTCTTGATCGCCGATGCGACCAAGAAGTTCGCCGCCGAGCACCCCGACATTATCTTCATCGGGGTTGACCAGTTCTACGAGCCGGGCACCGTTACCGATAATCTGGTCGGCTTGCAGTTCCGCGAGGATCAGGCTGGCTTCTTGGTTGGCGCGCTAGCCGGTATGATGACCAAGACCGGCACTGTCGGTGTTGTCGCCGGTCAAGAGATCCCACCGGTCAAGCGCTTCCGCAACGCCTTCGACAATGGC
Organism: uncultured Chloroflexus sp.; assembly: GCF_938091255.1. Classification (NCBI taxonomy): domain Bacteria; kingdom Bacillati; phylum Chloroflexota; class Chloroflexia; order Chloroflexales; family Chloroflexaceae; genus Chloroflexus; species uncultured Chloroflexus sp. The sequence goes on along the minus strand of NZ_CALLJH010000022.1, from coordinate 32,161 downwards.
GCGCGCTTCGTGAATCCCAACATCAACCTGCTCGGCGTCTATTTGCCCACCTTCATTGACCCAGCTCTCGGTGCTAGCACCGCCCAGCAGATGATTGGCGAGGGCGCTGATGTGATTATGGGTGCTGGTGGTCCGACCGGCTCCGGTGCGATCAAAGAGGCGGCTGCCCGCGGTGTCTACGTGATCGGCGTCGATCAAGATGAGTACTTTACGACGTTTGCCCGTGGCACTGCTCCCGGTGCCAATCGGTTGCTTACCTCGGCGTTGAAGCGGGTTGACGTGGCCGTCTACGATCAGATCAAGGCCGTCGTCAACGGCACCTTCAAGGGCAACGGCATCGCGATGTACGAGGCCGCCAACGGTGGTATCGGCTACGCTGATTACCACGACACGGCCAATGAGGTGCCTGATGCGGTCAAGCGCCGGATGGAAGAGATTCTGGCTGCGTTGACCAAAGGCGAACTGACCACTGGCGTCGATCCGGTCAGCGGTGACATTGATCCGGCCACCATCCCCGCGCCGCAGCCGTTCCAGCGGTAGTCATCGAATCAAGTCTGTTTCTGTTCGTTTGTCACCGGCGAAGCATATTAGCTCGCCGGTGATTGTTTTGCAAGCTGGTGCTACTTCCCGCTCCACCGCAACGATGAGATCAGTAACCAATGCGCAGACAGCAGTGGTCTGGGAGCCATTGCCGGATTATGGCGCGCTGTTGGAGGGAGGCCGTAACTTTTTCTGCGATCACGCGGCTATGAGAGTGAGGGCGCTAAGCTGATGCAATTCTTTAGGACAAGGAGGACACGATGGATCTGCCGTTATACTCGCCTATTGCCGCTCGCTCTCGCTGTCAGTCTTGTGTTCGTTATTGTGTTAGGCGGCAATGTTGCAGCGCATTGGCTTGAAACAGGCCAATAATTCTCGTTCGCCGTTACGAATCTGTTGAATATGCGCTTTGCCGAGCGCCACTGAAACGAAGTGATCGCGTTGATTCAGCGTCGCCGTGAAACCGAGGTTGAATTTAGCGACACCCTCAGGGAGGTAATGCTCAACCGTTGGGCCATCGGTGATATTCCGTGATCATCGATAACACGATCTAGGTGCGGGGTGAGTCAGCAGCCGGCGCTGAGGTGGTCGTGATCGGGTATACGACAAATGCCGCCAACGGCGTACAGGTGACTGTCTTCATTGTGGGTCGAGATGGTAACAATGACATCACCATCTCGCCCAACAATCACCCCCTCACCACGACCACACAATGACGACAATCGGCGCGATCAGACCGTTACCCTCTCACCTAAAGTCTAGCGATGATGATCTTAGTGGGTGTGGCAGCGACAATAGCGGTAGCGGTGACGACAACGATAACGATAATGATGACTAATTGTTGATCACATCTGTACTCCATCGAATACAAGCGCGTGCTATATATCTAGGACGTGGTTATTCTTTACTTCTTTTCAACAAGCAGCAAGGATGCTATGATGTGAGTATTAGATTCAGCTACAACATGCTGCGGGGGCAAAGCAGTTGGCAATAAAACGCGAACTAGCCTCTCCGATTCTGAAGACGTGAACAAATCACATCGTGACCATCAATCATTTTAGAAAATCACGTGCTAAACCATAGGAAGCGAAGTTTGATCCGCGAGGGCGATAAGTATGACCAAATATCAAATTATCACACCACCTACATTTCTCAACGAACTCATTGGTCTGCCCGCAAAGATTCAAAAAACAGCCTTGCAGAAGGTCAAAGTACTTGAACGTGATCCGATTTCAGCGCAAGGAGATGCCAAAAAACTCAAGAATCGCGTCCCGCCGCTGTACCGAGTCAGAATTGGTGATTATCGTCTTATTTACACCTTTGATGCGGGATGGGTCAAACTGATTGCGATTCGCAAACGCGATGATCAAACCTACCAACACGACTTCGGCCAGATTGACCTGCCGGAAGAAGCGCCACCGGAGGTTAGCTTCCTGTACGCACCGGAGCCGTCCGAACCGCCACCAAGCGAGCCAACCGTCGTAACGTCACAACCGCTGACGCGCGAAGTCACCGTCGCCGATCTGCGCCAGTGGCGCATCCCAGAACAGCACTGGCCAGCATTGCTCGCAGTGCATACTGAAGATGACCTCTTGAACGCGCCCGTACCGCAACCGATCATGGAACGGGTACTCGATATTCTGTACCCGCGCAGCGTCGATGAAATTCTGCAACAACCACAATACCTGCTCAATGATGCCACAGACCTTGACCGGTTTGTGGCCGGCGAATTGAGCGATTTCTTGCTAATGCTTGATCCCGAACAACAGCGGCTGGTCGAAACGCCGCTCGATAAACCGGTACTGGTGCGCGGCGGGCCGGGCACCGGTAAATCAATAGTTGCGCTGTACCGTATCCAACGACTAGTAGCGAGCGGGCAAACGCCGGTGTTATTTACCACCTTTACCAACGCCCTAATCTCGTACTCGACGCAACTGTTGGAACGTCTCCTGCAAGGAGATCTTGCTGCAAAAGGAGTCGAAGTCAACACCGTCGATAGTGTCATCTTCCGTCAATACGTCCGCGCGTATGGCTCACCCCGCTTTGCCCCTGAAGGAGAGTTGCTGAACACGTTGCATCAAGCATTAGAGACAGCGCCAATGGCCAGCGACAACGAAGCTGAACGCCAACACCGCCGAGAAGCGTTACGAGCGTTAGGGGTCGAATACCTGCTCGACGAGTTTACCAGTGTGATTGAACATTGGGGGCTAACCACGTATGAAGGCTACGCGAGTCAACCACGGATCGGGCGCAAATTGCCGCTGCGCGCCTCGCTGCGTGAAGCCGTGTGGTCGGTGTATGAGACGTGGTCTAATCTCTTGCGCCAACAAGGATGGACGACGTGGGGCAATGTGCGGCGGCAGGCGCTGGAATTAGCGCGCCATCAGCCGGCCCGGCCCTACCGCGCCATCGTGATTGATGAAGCGCAAGACCTTTCGCCAGTGGCGCTGCGTTATCTGCTCGCTTGCGCCGAGTCGCCGCAATCAATCTATATCACTGCCGATGCCAGACAATCGCTGTACCAACGCGGGTTTTCGTGGCAGCAGATCGATAGTGCGCTCCAAATGCGCGGGCGTAGCTTTGTGTTGCGGCGTAATTACCGGAATACGGCCCAGATTGCCGCCGCCTGCGCCGCCATTCTTGGTATAACCGGCGACAATGAACAAGCTGCCGCAATCCACAACGGCAATATGCCGACCATTCAGTTTTGCCGCGACATCACGGAAGAAGCGATGGCAATTCGCGATTTCTTCGCCGCCGCAGCGCGAAGGTGGCGTTTACCGGCGCACACCGGGGCTGTGCTGTGCCACAGCAAGCAAGTGGCGCAGCACATTTGCGCTCAGCTCAAGCAGCTTGGCGTACCGGCGGAGTTTATGGAAAAGAAACAGATCGATATTCGCAAACCGGTCGTTAAGGTGATGACCTTGCATTCAGCCAAGGGGCTTGAATTTCCCTTTGTTGCCGTCACACGCTTAGCGCAAGAACATCTACCGCACAACTTCGACCACTTACCACCAGAGGAGCGAGAGGAGGCGATTGCGCAAGAGCAACGTCTATTTTATGTTGGCTGTTCACGCGCAATGCGGGAATTATTAGTCTGCGCCAGCGCCGATCAACCATCCTCATTCGTGCAAGCCTTACCGGCAACGCTCTGGCAACAGATCGGGCCGTGACTGACGGCATTGTCGAACCCAAGATTGCGCAAGGGGCAATCACCATGGCATTATTTGCTGCTTTGCAGTTCAAGCCGGACAAAGGCGACGCTAGCGGCCAGCAAAAATGCTCCTAGCCCGATCCACCCGCTCAGTTCGGCGATAAAGCGTTGTTGCGCTTCGGCGGCCAAGCGCAAAGCGCGAAGATTGGTATTGGCCAAGCCCATCACGCCTTCCTGCAAAGCCTGCCGGGTGGCGTCGATCAAGGATTGCTGATTAAGTAAGAGCCACGCTGAACCAATAGCCCGCGCGGTTAGGTAGGCAACGACCCCGGCCAGCGCTCCAATTAGGATAGCAATGGCCAAGCGACCTAGCCAAGCTCGCACCGGTTCAGCGACCATCCTATTGGTTGTCATACCCATCACTCACCCCCTTCGCCGGTAATCCGCTTACGCGCTCGTTCTTTGGCCGCGCGAAGGCGGGCCAGCGCCTCATCACTCTCAGCAACGGCAGCCGTTGGCGGTGGGGCCGGCGGCGGAGCGGACGGTGGAGTCGGCGGCAACGATGTGCGTTCACCAGCCATCTGGCGCCGCGCCTGATCACGGGCAGCGCGCAACCGGCCTAGCACCGGGTCAGGTGCAACCGGCGCTACTCCGGCGGGTCGCAAGCGTCCGGCTAGCGTACTGAGCGGGCCAAAATCGCTGCGACGTACCATCAACCGGCGGAGGGCAATATCAATCGGCAGTAAGATCAACGCCAATAACAGCAGGGGAAAGGCGATCTCCTGCGCAGAAAAGACTTGATTCAGGCGAGTAAACACCTCTGCCGGTTCCGTCACAAACCGGCCCTTAGTTGTATTCGCCAGCTCAGCCAGTAAACCGGGGTTAGCCTGTGCGCTGCGATACTCCGAAGAATACGGTACGACCATCCCGGCAGTTTCTTGAATCACGACCCGATCACCACGTGCGCCGGCAATCTGCACTAGATAGGTACCGGGAATAGGACTCTCGAGCCGCGCCTGATACTGGTTAGGGGCGACCTGTGTCAAACGCACCTCGCGCCGTGAGCCATCACCGCCGATCAAAGTCGCTGTCACCGTCAGATCGTTCTGGCTTGCAGCCGTGGCAAGGCGAACGATCGTCTCGCCGCCGGCAACAGTTACCTCTGCGCGAACATCCTGCCCGCCACGTGGCGTCAGATCTTCGATCAATTGGGCGGCAAAGCGGGGAAAACCCTCCCATACAATCCAGTCGCGCGCCCACTTACCTTTAGTATCGCTCAACCACGCTGCGCTACGGCCAAGGCCAAACTGCCACGTGGCCAAAATCGGCTGCTGATCTTCGGTGGCTAGCAAGAGTTGCGCAGTGTCTTTGAGCGTGCTGCCATTGTAGCCATAGAGCGGCGGAATGGCGCTAAGCCCGGCCAGAATCGGGCTACTGCCGTAGCGTACCGGCACAAACGGCTGCTCAACGATATAGTTACCGATGGTCGTAATCGTCTCTTGGACAAAAATCTGCGGCACATCAGCCATATCAGCCGCCGGATAGTAGCGCCCGCCGCCCTCTGCCGCCAATTGTTGCAAATAGCTAGCCGAACCGCTTCCGGCGGCGACGACCGTCAGAGTAATGCCCTGTTCGCGCAGCCGGGCGGCAATATCGAGCTGATCACCCCCGCTGCCCCAACCATCGGTCAGCAGAATCATATGCTTGATGCGGGCGTCAACTTGTTGCAGCATCTCTTCGGCGCGCAACAAGCCAGCCCGGATATTGGTGGGGCCGCGCGGCTCAACACCTGCCACCGCATCCATGACCTGTCCGACCGTCGCGCCGCGAGTAGCGGCAAACGTTGGAAACGCAGCGCCATCGAATGTCACTACGCCAACCGTATCTTGCAAGCCCAAGAGCGCCGTTGCCTGCGCAATCGCATCTTTGGCAATATCGATTTTACGGTCGGACGAAGACGTTATCGGTGCATTGCGATCGGGATCAGCGCAGTGGCAGGCATCCATCGATCCCGACTTATCAATCACAAAAACGATCGCTAGATCGGGTCGCATTTCGCGATTACGGACATCCATATATACTGGGAGCGCCTCTTCGACGGCGGTGCGGCCATAGCCACCGACGCCAAAGCTATCTTCGCCGCCGATCATAAGTAAACCGCGCCCTAAATCGCGCACATAACCGGGGATAGCTTGCATCAAACCAATCGGCAACGCGCGAGCCGGCGTATTCACCAGCACGAGCGCATCGTAGGCGCTGAGATCAGCCAGCGAACGCGGCGCTGTTTCCGGCGAGATCACCTCGGCCACCATATCGGCGGCGACCAATGCCGTCGCCAACGGGCGAGCATCGGCAGCGTTACGCGCAATTAACAAGACACGCGGCGGACCTTGCACCTTAATCAGGGCCGCAGCCTCGTTATTTTGCACTCTCCCATCGCGGGCTGCTTCCACTTGCACCCGGTAGCGCCGGAAACCGCTACCCTCAACCAGCACCACAAACTCGACACGGGTTGAACCGGGCGATAATTCAAGCGCGCGTTCGGCCACTACGCCGGTATCATCAATCAGACGCACCGTAGCGGGTTGGGCAACGTTACTCTCGACAGTGGCTACAATCAGCGCCTCTTGGCCGTCACGCACACTATTGGGCGCCTCCACGCTGGCCACCAATGCCTCAGCATCAGCTTCGACCAACGTCAAATCGACAATATCGATTGGAATGCCACGGCTTGCCGCTAACCGCGCCGCATCAATCGCCCGCCCGCTATTTTCACCGCCATCAGAGAGCAACACCAACCGTTTTTGCGTATCAGCGGGGAAGAGCGCCATACCAAGCTGAATGGCGGACTCGATATTGGTGCGATTTGCAATGGGGATCGAGGTAATCCGGCCCAACCGGCGATCGCTATCTGGTGCTCGTTCAACCAGCGCATTATCGCCAAAGACGATAATCGCCGCTTGATCGTCAGCCGGCATCTCTTGCAAGGCGGCGCGAATGAACGCCTCGGCCTGTGCGCGGGTCGAGGCCGGCATCGAGTCACTACCATCGAGCAAGAAGACGGTCGTCAACCGATCGACCGGGCGTACCCATTGAATGCCAGCGAAGGCAAAGATCAAAGCCACAGCGACCAAGGTACGCACGATCAGGCTGCCCCAGAACCGGAACGGCGATAACCGGCGCGGCGCGAGTAATGCGAGCGCAGCCATCCCGATCGGCACAATGAGCAGCCAGAGCGCTTCAGGATAGATAAAGGATATATATGGCATAGGCAACCGTTGGCCGGTGAGACATTGGTACGTAATCGTACTGGCATTGTACCGAGAATACCCAGCGATGACAAGGCATGATCGGCCCTTTTTTCTAGGACGATACCATCGCGGCAAAAGTTCCTCTTGTCACACACATAATGCAGGGGCACAGCGATGCTGTGCCCCTACTGCGTGCTCTTGCTTGATCGCTTACGCTCCGACCGTCTCGGCCTGCGGTTCGATTTCAATCTTGGCGCCAAGCACCTTGAGGAACTGGGCAATCCATGCCGGGTGAGCCGGCCACGCCGGCGCTGTCACCAGATTACCATCGGTGATGGCCTGATCGGCGGGCAACTCGTGATATTCAGCGCCAATTAGCGGCAGATCGGGGCCAACCGCCGCATACGCCGTGCAACGGCGACCATTCAACACACCAGCGGCTGCCAAGACCTGCAACCCGTGACAAATCGCCGCCACCGGCTTATTGGCGGTAAAGAAATGGCGCGCAATGTCGAGCACGCGCGGATTGAGCCGAATATACTCCGGCGCGCGTCCGCCGGGAATGACCAGCGCATCGTACTCGTGCTCATTCACTTCATCAAAGGTTTTATTCAGGGTGAAGTTGTGACCCCGCTTCTCGCTGTAGGTCTGATCGCCCTCAAAGTCATGCACCGCCGTGCGCACAAATTCACCGGCTTTCTTGCCCGGACAGACGGCATGCACCTGATAGCCGAGCGCGGCGAGCGCTTGAAACGGCACCATCACTTCGTAATCTTCGACATAGTCGCCGACGAGGAAGAGGATCTTCTTTGCCATTGCCTGCTCCTCTCTAAACGGTTAAACAAATACGACCACCCTGTCGCTATGTTGCCAGCTAGAATAATTCTACGGTAACACGGTGTGGCGTAACTGTCAACCCGCTTCGAGTAAGCGCAGCGTCTCGTCGACTGCGTGTTGCAATGCGCTCAACAACGGATCGAGCGGCATCTGGCTAGCGACAGCCTGCTCAATCGCCTGCGCCGCCGCCGCCACCCGCACTGCGCCGACTTGGCGAGCGCCTCCCTTAAGGCGATGCGCAATTCGCCGGGTCTGTTCGGTGTCAGCATAAGCGATCGAGGAGGCCAACTGTTCGAGCTGCTGTTGAAATTCGCGCCGGATCAGCTCACGCGCCTTGACGGCCATTTCAACTTGATCCGAACCAAGCGCTGCCAGTAGTTCGCTAAAGACTTCCCAATCGATTACTTGATCACGAACAACCGGGCTCGCCCCCGTGATAGGCCTCATCGGTTGAGTGTGCGGCTGCAAGACTTGGCGCAAATCTTGCAGTCGCACCGGCTTGTTCAGAAAACCATCCATCCCTGCGGCCAAACACCGCTCTCGCATCCCAGCCAAGGCATACGCGGTCAGAGCGACGATCCGCGGCTGCCGGATCTGATCACCGAGCGCGCGGATCTGGCGGGTCGCCTCTTCGCCGTCCATTTCTGGCATTTGCAGATCCATTAGTACCACATCAAACGGATGCGACTGGACGGCCTGCACTGCTTCGCGCCCATTGGCGACAATCGTGACGTGATGGCCCAAAACACGTAACAAGTGCAGCGCGACTTGCTGATTGATCGCATTATCTTCAGCCACTAAGACACGCAATGACGCGGAGAGTTCCGGCGCTAGGTCTGCCTCCGGCGCTGAGACCGGCGCCGGCGCGGCAACCCCCTGCACCGGCAGCCGCAAGGTAAACGTTGATCCTTGACCCGGCTGGCTTACCACACTCAGCTCACCACCCATCAGGTGCGCCAATTGGGCACTAATGGCTAAGCCGAGACCGGTGCCACCCCGCCGCGTGCGTTCACCACCGTCAAGCCGGGTGAACGGCTGGAAGAGGCGCGGCAGTTGCTCAGCAGCGATGCCAATCCCGGTATCACACACAGCGAGCGCCACCTGAGGCTGATCAGCGTTGGGATCAACCATATCAACCTTGACCAACACGTTGCCATGATCAGTAAACTTGATCGCATTGCTCACAAGATTGATCAAAATCTGGCGCAAGCGCGTGCCATCAGTTATCACCAACGATGGCAATGCCGGATCAATCGCTGCGGTAAATGCCAATCCCTTCCGCTCGGCGTCACGACGGAACAAAGTCATGACCGAGTCAACAATCGCCTGCAAATGAACCGGTTCAGCAACAATCTCAAGCCGCCCTGCCTCCATTTTAGACAGATCAAGCACGTTATTGACAATCGCCAGCAATGCCTCACCACCAACCCTGATCGTCTCGACTAACGAACGCTGCGTTTCCGGCAAGGCGCTGGTCAAGAGCAATTCAGCGCTAGCAATGACGGCATTGAGCGGCGTGCGGATTTCGTGGCTGATCGAGGCAAGGAAGGCGGAACGCGCTCGTTCGGCTTGTTCAGCCGCCTCTTTCGCGCGTAAGAGATCGGCGGCGATCTGCCGTTCGACGGTAATGTTACGACCCACAATCAAGCCGCCGCTGATCTGTCCCGCTGTAATCTCAACCGGTAACAGGGCCGTATCGAACACTTCACGGTTAAAAACATAATCAATATAGTAGGGAACGCCGGACAATACCTCATAACATAGCGGCAACAGCTCAGAGCGGTGCGGTTCGGGCAAGATATCCGGCAATAATCGCCCCTCAACCTGCGCAGCATTGACGCCAAACCGGGCTAATTCCGCGCCGGCGAGTAGCGTAATGCGCAGATCGGTATCGAACATCAAGACCACCGTTCCCGGCAACAGATCGGCCAGCATGCGGTAGCGCCGCTCACTGGCGCGCAAGGCCAGCTCGGTCTCTTTACTGCGGGTAATGTCTTGGAAGGTGCCACGCAGCTTGACGATCCGCCCGGCTTCCCAAACTGGCTGACCAATCGAGCGGATCCAGCGTAGATTGCCGCGCGCGGTGCGGAAGGGCAATTCCAGATCCCACGGCTCGCCGGTGGCAAGACAATGCTGGAATGCTTGATCGATCAGGTGATGAACCTCCGGCGGGTAGAACCACAATGCCGCTTCTGGCGAAGGTGGCTCGCCCACCGGTAACTCGTGGACAGCGAACATCTCTTCCGACCATACCATCTGCCGCGTCGTCAGATCGTACTCCCACCCACCGACACTCGCCATCTTGCCAACTGCGCGCAGCAACTGTTCGCGTTCGGCCAGCGCCTGTTCAACCGCTACTTGCGCAGTAACATCGGTTTGCAAGCCAACAAACGCTACCACCCGCTCGGTCTCATCCCGCACCGGACTGATCGCGAGTTGATTCCAAAAGGGTTGGCCATCTTTGCGATAATTGAGCAAACGGGTATAAATGGGGCGCGCGGCGGCGATCGCTTCGCGAACGCGCGCCACCACCGCCCGATCAGTTTGCGGCCCTTGCAAAAAGCGACAATTGCGGCCAAGGATCTCGTCCGGTGCATAACCGGTGATGGTACTGAACGCTCGGTTGGCAAAGATGATAGGATAATCAGGTTCGGCATCGGTCACAATCATCCCGCTTGCCATCTCATTGACCGCAGCCAGAAGAAAGCGGTTCTGCGCGCGCAACCGAGCTAGTTCCGCTTGCAACTCAGCCACTTGTTGGATGAGGTCGGCTAAGTGAGCGGATTCGTCAAAGTGAGACTGCATCACCGAGCGCTCCATGCTAAATCCATAGCGATACCGCAGGTAAACATCACAGGGACAACACCTTGGTCATCGCTAACCCCGCACCGTCGCCTCAACCGGCGACAATATGCTGTTTAAGCGGTCCCATACAGCGCGTGAAGACGCACCGTAAAGAGAACCTTATTCCATCATACTATTCTCGGCCGTACTTTTATATCGCGCTGTCGTAGTTATGATGCTTGGATGCGGTATCATAATCATAGCAGAGATGTGTAGACACCTCAATCGCCGCCGAGCTGGCATGGGTCGCATCGTTTCTGTATCACTCATGGGCGCGCATCGGCGTACCTCTAACCACAACGCAAACGGTTAATCAGCTTAAATCTTTTCGCGCCATAAACACAGCGAGGGCGACGCCAGCGCCGCCCTCATCACGATCATCGCTCCTCGTAGAGCAGTGCCTATCAATGGAAAGACACGGCTACCCGACACCTCTATCAGCCTACTGCTGATGCCAGCTAATCCGCCGCCACTTGATCGAAAGCCGCTTCGGTCGACTCATAACGATCACGAGGCAACCACTCTTTTTCTTCCACAATCAGTTCAATCGTTTTGAGGCGACGACCCTGTTCGGCATCGTAGCGATAACGCACGCAGACGAGGCGATCACCATATATTGCCTGCAACTTCTTGGTTCCGCGTTGGCCGGGTTTCAGCTTCAGACGAGTGCGCATGATTGGCTCCGATGGATGTCTGTAATGACTACTTTCTCGTACTATAGCTGATCGGTCATACGAATTTGTTACCAAAACGTTAAGATGCTCCGGAATTAAGGTGAGCTACTTGGCCAATCCAGCCAGATCAATATGGATCGGCGGCTCATTCTCGATCCGTTCGACGAGAACCGCCAAGGATCGCGGCTGAACGTGATACATCTGATCAATCACTTGCAGCGGATCATGCAAGTTTGGTTGGGAGGTATCGATGACCACGTGCCATTCGGCATCGTCAGGCCAATCGGGCAAGATAAACGGCACCGCTTCATCACTAGCGTTAATCAACACCAGCAATACATCATCGCGCATCGGTTCGCCGCGTTCGGTGCGATCGTCAATCACCGCCCCATTGAGCAAGAGACCAATACAACGCAGGTCAGGTTGCTGCCACAGCTCGGCGCTCACCTCTTGGCCATCAGGGCTAAGCCATTCAACATCCCACTCGGCATGACCCAGATTACCGGCAAAGAAACGGCGCCGGCGCAAAACCGGGTGCGCGCGGCGGAAGGCGATCAGCCGGCGGGTGAAGTCAAGCAAGAGATTCGCTTCCGCATCCGCCCGCCAATCCACCCACGAAATTGGGTTGTCTTGGCAGTAGGCGTTGTTGTTGCCCTGCTGCGTGCGCCCGCGTTCGTCACCCGCTAACAGCATCGGCGTTCCTTGTGATAAAAACAGCGTAGCAATGAAATTCATCATTTGGCGCAACCGCAACGCGCGGATGTCAGGATCATCGGTTGGCCCCTCTACGCCGCAATTCCACGAGTTGTTATGCGTATCTCCGTCACGGTTCGCTTCGCCGTTAGCCTCGTTGTGCTTCTCGTTGTAGGAAACGAGATCGCGCAGGGTGAAACCATCGTGAGCGGTGACAAAGTTGATCGAGTGATAGGGCCGGCGACCGTTATGCTGATAGAGATCCATCGAACCCATAAAGCGCGAAGCAAATTCAGCCGCTTGGCCAGCATCGCCTTTCCAGAAGCGGCGAACAGTATCACGGTAGCGACCATTCCACTCGGCCCATGGCGATGGGAAGCGCCCCACCCAATAACCATCAAAACCGACATCCCACGGCTCGGCGATCAGCTTGACACGCGAAAGCACCGGGTCTTGCCGCACCATGGCAAAGAAGGGGCTAGGCTGATCCGAACCGGCGGGGCCACGGGCCAACGTGCGTGCTAGATCGAACCGGAACCCATCGACATGCATCTCGGTCACCCAATAGCGCAGCGAGTCGAGCACCATCTGCAACGTGCGCTGGTTATTCAGATTGAGGCTGTTGCCGGTGCCAGTATCGTCGAGGTAGTAACGCGGCTGATCGGGCACTAACCGGTAGTACGAGGCGTTATCAATCCCGCGGAAGCTGAGAGTTGGGCCAAGATGATTGCCCTCGCCGGTATGGTTATAGACGACATCGATAATCACTTCGATTCCAGCGGCGTGTAGCGCTTTGACCATGTGCTTAAACTCTTGCACTTGCGCCTGTGGGTCTGTCTGGCTGGCATAGCGCGGTTCCGGGCTAAAGTAGTTGATCGGCTGGTATCCCCAATAGTTAGTCAGACCACGATCGGCCAAAAACTGATCGGTAATGAAGGCCTGCACCGGCAAGAGTTCGACTGCCGTGATCCCTAACGCTTTGAGGTAGGCGATGATCGAAGGTGAAGCAAGGCCGGTATAGGTGCCGCGCAAGGCTTCCGGCACCTCTGGATGCAGTTTAGTAAATCCCTTGACGTGCAGCTCGTAGATCACCGAATCGGCCAACGGAATATCAGGCGGTCGATCATCACCCCAATCGAAATGCGGATCGATCACGACCGAGCGCGGGACATACGGCGCGCTATCGCGCTTGCCAATGGTCAGATCGCCGTAGGGGCTGTCAACGCGATAGCCGTAGTTGGCCTTATCCCAGCGCAATTCGCCATACAGGGCACGCGCATAGGGATCGATCAATAATTTGTATGGATTGAACCGATGACCCTGTTGCGGCGTGTAAGGGCCATAGACTCGGTAGCCATAAAGCTGGCCAGAGCGCAAACCGGGAATATACCCATGCCAGACATCATCGGTGCGTTCGGGCAGAATCACCCGCACCGCCTCGCGCGGCGCAGTTGGGCTATCGAAGAGGCATAACTCGACCCGGGTGGCATAGGCCGAAAAGAGGGCGAAATTCACCCCTTCGCCGTCCCATGTCGCGCCAAGTGGATACGGACGGCCCGGCCAGACATCGGTGATATGCATGATCACAACCTCCATAAAAAGGCAGGCAGCGAGCAAGCTGGCCACCAACAGCCTCCTGCACGCTGCCTTGCGAAAGAGATCTGCGCGTGTGATTAGTCGTTCTCTTTTCGTTCACGCGAACGGAAGACAATGACGATTGGCGTTCCTTGAAACCCATAACGTTCGCGCAGCCGGTTTTCAAGGTAACGAGCATACGACCAATGCACCAACTCGCCATCATTGGCGAAAAAGAGGAAGACCGGCGGTTCAGTTTGCGGCTGGACTGCATAGTACAAACGCAAATGAGCGCCTTTCTTGACCGCCATCGGTGGCTGTTGCAATACCGCTTCCCGCAAGAAGTTATTCAACTCGCTGGTCGGCACCCGCTTCTGGCGTTGCGCATACACTTCGCGAGCATAGTCGAGCAGATGGCTGACACGCTGGCCAGTTAGCGCCGACACGAAGACGATGGGTGCGTAATCAACAAACTTGAATGCCTCGCGCACGCGGTCTTCAAATTGGTAGTACGCATGCGAATCTTTGACGACCGCATCCCACTTGTTGACCACAAGGATGATGCCTTTTTTCGCTTCGACCACCATCCCGGCAATATGAGTGTCTTGGGCCGTAATACCTTCGGTGGCATCGATCAGCAGCAGCGCCACGTCGCACCGTTCAATCGCGCGCAGTGTGCGCAACACGCTGTACTTCTCGATCCCGCGCTCGATCTTACCAGCACGGCGGATGCCGGCGGTGTCAATCAGTGTGATCAGCTCGCCGTGATACGTAATCGTGGTATCAATCGGATCGCGGGTCGTGCCGGGAATAGGGCTAACCACGCTGCGCTCTTGGCCAAGCAACCGGTTGAGCAGCGAGGACTTGCCGACGTTAGGCCGGCCCACAATCGCCACCCGCAGATGGCGCTCTTCCTCCTGCTCAAACGTCTTGGCCGGCAAATGCTCGGTAAGCCGGTCGAGCACATCGCCGGTGCCTAGACCATGAAAGGCGCTCATCGGGATCGGATCGCCGAGATTGAGCGCATAAAACTCAACCGCATCGAGCATACGCTCTTGGCTATCGCACTTATTCACAGCCAACACCACCGGTTTGGCGGTGGTGCGCAAAATATCGGCAACCTCAGCATCAGCCGCGGTCAGACCGTCGCGCCCATCAACCATAAAAATGATGGCGTCGGCCTCGGCAATCGCGTGTTCGGCCTGAGCACGAGTGCGGCGATTGATCTCTGCTTCAGGCAGCGTTGGATCGTCATCGCCAAACAAGATGCCGGCAGTATCGACAACCGTAAACTCTCGCCCGTTCCAGAACGTATCACCGTACAAGCGGTCACGGGTCGTACCGGGAATATCTTCAATGATCGCACGCCGCTCGCCGATCAAGCGGTTGAAGAAGGTTGATTTGCCAACATTCGGGCGGCCTACGATGGCCACAATCGGTTTTGTCATAACTCCTCCCGGACGCTGACAGGGATGCGTCCTCTTGGTTCTATTATAGTGGGTATTGGGCGCAGGCTGGCAGCAGGTTGCCGGTGGAGCAGAGCAGTTATGTTTTACCGCAGAGGACGTTGAGGATGATCATCATTCCGCGCCATTTTACGCTCTTGGCACGCTTTACGTCTTTGTTCGACGGTCTCGGTGGAGCAAAAAAGATTTGCAGCACTTCAGACACACTTAGCAATGACAACAAAGGAGTGGGCAGACAGCTATCTCCCATTGACTCAGAAGGCATTATCCTATGATCGACGCTCTTCTCAGTATTCTGATCTTCCAACTGATCGGCGAAGTGTTAAGCCGCGGTCTCAACCTGCCGGTTCCCGGCCCGGTGATCGGCATGCTGCTGCTCTTTGCTGTCTTGCGCTGGCGCGGCGGGCCACCTGAACCGCTCAGCGCTACTGCGAACAGCATATTAGCCCATCTACCGCTCTTGTTTGTGCCGGCAGGAGTAGGCGTGATGGTTCATTTGCCGTTGCTGGCCCGCGAAGGGGCACCCTTGTTGGCAGCGATTGTCATTTCGACATCAATCACGTTACTGATGACCGGCCTGACCGTACATTGGCTGCGCCGGAGAAAGTGATGGCACACTATGGATGATCGTATCTTTTCGATCTGGGTCTATCTTGCCCAAACTCCATTGCTCTGGTTAACAGCGACCATCGCCATCTATCGAGCAATGACGTTGGTCAGCCGCCGGTTAGGTTCACCGCCGCTGCTCAATCCGGTACTGCTCTCGATTATCGCGCTGGTCAGTATTTTGCTGCTGACCGGCACCCCTTACGCCACCTATTTTGACGGCGCGCAATTCGTGCATTTTCTGTTAGGCCCGGCGACGGTAGCGCTGGCCATTCCGCTCTACGAGTCAGAGCGCACGTTGCGTCGGATCTTCTGGCCGGCGCTAGCCGGCCTCATCGTTGGCTCGGCAACCGGCATCACAGCGGCAGTGCTTGCCGGGAGGCTGGTGGGTCTGTCCGAGCAAACCCTGCGCTCGCTGGCGCCGAAATCGATCACGACGCCGATTGCGATGGGCATTGCCGAGCAATTAGGCGGCCTGCCGTCGCTGACGGCAGTGATCGTGATCGTTACCGGCATGATGGGGGCACTGTTTGGCTGGGAGTTACTCGGCCTCGTTGGTGTACGCGACGATAGCGAGCGCGGCTTTGCGCTAGGATTGGCTTCGCATGGTCTTGGCACCGCACGCTCGTTGCAATTCAGCAGCGAGGCCGGCGCATTAGCCGGTTTAGCAATGGGATTAAACGGCGCAATGACCTCATTGCTCGCGCCGTTGCTGGCGCGATGGCTAGGTTTATAAAGGGTGAGACGGCGACATAGCGCCCGGTGTGACGACGGCGTGCGCCGATCTGTAGGCGGCTCGTTTCAAGCTCGCCGCCTACAGACGCTCCATCGTGCCGTCGGGCAACCAACGGATGCGAACGCCGTTAATTTCCGTCCAACCCTCTAAATCTTCTTCCTCTTCCTCCTGCGGGACGAGCACCGGGCCGCGATCCTGCGACCAGAGGATCAGTTCGTCAATTGTATACCAGCCGGCGCGATAATGCACCTGATCGGCTGGGTTCAGCCAGAAGCGAATCTGGCCATCCATCCATTGCCAACGCTCAAGCGAGCGCCACTCCTTGCCCTGATCGCTCAGGACGACCTTAACCTCCTCCAACATGCGCAACAGTTCGGGCAGCGAACGCGGCGTACCGTAGCGCAGTTGCAGCAGGCGCTGGTTAATCGCGTCCCGCAGTCGTTCGAGCTCAGATATGCTCAAACGGTCTAGATCGAAGTCAGTCACTGCGGCTTCCTTTCCCGAGTGTCGATCCGGAATGTGCCCCTTGGCACGGGACCGGCCCGCTTCGACACCCCTAAGCAGAGTCCATAGGTTTGGTAGCGCGCACTGCGGTGTGCGTTGATCGCTCGCCTGTCCCCCACATGTATGATACCCCAATTTTGTTACAACATCCTTTCCAAGCGGGGGGTAGCGCAGCGATGTTTGTCCCTGCCATAATAACGCAAATCGGCGCTGCGGAGTTGCACATTTCCCACTGCCAGCTAACTTTTCAGTCATTTTTCAGGTTGGGTAGCCAATTCGAGCGCGCTGAGCAAGAGCATCGCTTCAGCCACACTGTTACCGCACATATCAGGATGTGGTTGCAACCGGACGCACACCGCCGGACGTTCCGGCTTGCCGTACAGCGCGCAGCGATTGTCAGCCGTTAACTGCACACAGCGCACTCCTGCCGGTTTACCATGAGGCATACCCGGTATCGGTGACGAGATCGAAGGAGCGATGCAACATGCGCCACACCCAACCCGACATTCCATCGCATTCCCCCCTCAGTAAGAGCGTATAAGTTCATCAGGGCTAAAGAGGTCACCCTGCCGAGACCCGCTCAATCCGCAACCCGTTAATCTCGCGGCCACGCACCGCCCAGCGCCGGTGATAGTGCGACTCAAAGACGGCCAACTCGCTGGGTGAGGCCGGTCGCGCACGCAACGTCGGAAAGTTTGGCAGCAGCTCTTGCATCAGTGCAAACAGGTCTGGATGGTCGGTGAGAAAGCTGAGATAGCCGCCGGGTACGAGCACGCGGGCAGCGCAGGCCAACATCTGCGGCGAGACGAGCAACTGGTTCCGTTGCCGATTGCGCAGCAACGGCGGTGGAAAGTGGAGAATGATTGTTGCTAGTGCCGCATCGGGAATGCGCTGGTACAGAAGCCGCGCATCGGCGTGAATGAAGAGAATATTGGCCAGATTCAGCGCCGCTGCCCGTTCAACCGCGCGGTAGAGCGGTTTGGCTACAATATCAACACCAACGAAACACGCCTCTGGTTGCGCTGCCGCCAGTGCGCAGAGATATTCGCCGGTAGCGCAACCGAATTCAAGCGTCAACGGTGCGCTGCGCCCAAACAGGTCGGCGCTCAGCAGCGGAAACCGTTCGGGTGTATGGTACAGCGCATACGCTGGCCACGAACGATAATAACGCTCCGCCAACTCTGGCGGAGGCGCGGTAACTTTCAACCGAGCAGGATAGCGACCACGACCCATAGTTGATTGGCAGATATCAAGCTGGGCAGGCGCGCATAAAGTATGCGCTGCTCATGCGCGCTTTTACCTCAACTAATCTTGTAATCGCAACAACGCCAGCGCCATGACCGTCGCCCACGCCAGCACCTTAAACTCACCGGCAGCCAACGCCTGCCGCACTTCATCAACCGTCAATAAGACCAATTCCTGCGCTTCGAGATCGTCGCTCTCATCTTTGCCAACAAATGTCGCACCACGGGCCAAATAAAGGTGGGCTACGCCAGCACCGCGGTTGCCATCAACAGCATAACGGCCAAGATGTTCCCAATCAGAGGCAGCATAGCCGCTCTCTTCGCGCAATTCGCGCTGCGCCGCCAGCAACGGATCCTCACCCGGTTCGAGATACCCGCCTACCGGCGCCAGCGACAATCCCTCGACGGCATACTTCTCTTGCCGGAAGAGCACAAACTTCCCATCACCTGTAAGAGCCGCCACATTTACATACTCAGGCGTCATCACCCATTGCCAATTCGGGATTTCACGCCCATCTGGCAACACCACATGATGCCGCTCGACGGTGAGAAATGGCGGCTGATGGAGCAAGACTTCTCGTTCGCGCACATGCCACGCTGGCATAAGACTATCCATCTCTTTCATGTAGACGCGGTATCAACAACTGGGTCACGGTACCACCAGCCGGATCGGCTATGATCCGCAGGTGGCCATGGTGAACGCGCGCCGTCTGGCGAGCAATGGCCAGTTCGATCGTATGCGCGCGCTGCGTTTGCGCCGAGACAGTTTGTAGATCGGTATTGGGCGGTAGACCGGGATCGGTGATCTCGATCCAAACGTAGCGTTCATCGGCACCACTATTGATACGAATCACACCGCCGTGCGGCACTGCTTGCGCTGCGGCAACGATCAGATTGACCAACGCGGTATGCAGCAAGCTCGCTTCGCCGGCAGCCAGCGGCAGCTCAGCGATCTCAGCAATGAGAACAATATTGTTATTCCGTATGAAGTCACGTTCAGCGATAATAACCGCCGCACGCGCAATCGCGGCCAAATCCACCGGCTGAGCCGGCAACTGCTCAAGCTGCGCGAAGCGTTGCAATTGGCGCGCACTGGCCGCGCCAATCTCTGCCGCGCTCTCGATCATCTGCAAATCGGTGACTTGCTCCCCGACTGCATCAAGTTCGAGCAATTGCGCACGTCCTAAAATAACCGTCAATAGATTATTGATATCGTGGGCAATGCCTGCCGCCGCCAAACCGAGTACTCGTGCTTGCTTGATGGCTGGATGAGTGACAGCTAATACCAGTTCGACGAATGCGGCCTCATCGGGCCAGAGCGGGCGTGAGCGGCCAGTAATGCTCAGCGCGTCTCTGGTCAACGCCTGCCCATCAATTGCCGGTTGGAAGGCAAGACCAAGACAATTCTTGAACACCTCAGCCAACAACGCGCTACGCTCTTCACCGGCAGCGTACCGCGCCTTGATCTGCAAGAGCATAGATTGCCAGATCACCTGCCGCGCTGCATACCGCCGGGTATGGATGACATCGACCCATGGCGCAAGCTGATCGAGCAACGCTGGCGCAACCGGCGTCGTATCCGGTACAATGAGACCGCCACACACGCTTCCGCGCGCAGTCAGTGGCTCCCAGCACCCGTCCATTCCCATCCATTCACGCAAGAGCGGAGCTTCAGCTAACGCCGTTCGGCTCGCCGGAAATGGCCAGTTCGGCGCTAAACGTGCCGCCCCGCCGGCAACTGGCCACGCCACCGACCCGATGATCAACCACGTGGTTGGAGGCAACCATTGCGCCAGAACGCCACACAATCCCCGTTCAGTCACCGTCAATGGCGAGAACTGGCTCAGGGCGATATACGGCTCGGTGACTGAACTGTGATGATCTTGCGTCATACAGACAGCTTGATCTGCCTCATTATTCGCTGCGGCTGAAGGCCATCCCGCGCAGGCCGCGCAACCGCTGCACCACAAAGACTACCGCTATAATCGCCAATACCACTAGCACCAGTTTCTGGTACTGGTCAACAATCTCGATCACAAATTCCCAGTTAGCACCCAAAATGACGCCACCGATGGTGAGCAGCGATGTCCAGATGGTCGAACCGATGGTGGTGAAGAGCAAAAACCGGCCCATTGGCATACGATTCATCCCCGCCGGCAGCGAGATCAGGCTGCGAATAATCGGGACGACCCGCCCGCCAAGCACAATCACATCGCCGTGGGTGGTGAAGGCATGCAGCGCTTTATCGAGATCCTGCTCCGACAGCAGGAAGAAACGACCATAATTGCGGAAAAAGGGCCGCACGAGCGGCTCGCCGGCCAGCATCCCGATATAGTAGAGCACAATCGCGCCCAAGACCGAGCCAAGCGTGCCGGCGCCAATCGCCAAGAAGAGATTCATTTCGCCGCGACCGACCAAGAAGCCGGCGAAGGGCATGACTAATTCAGAGGGGATCGGGGGAAAGAGATTTTCGGCTAGCATCACTAGTGTAATGCCGGGATAGCCAATCGCCAGAATAATGCTTTCAATCCAGAGGCCAAGCTGTTCCAGAATCCGACCCATGCAGGCATTCTCCGTATGGCTTATGTTCTATTGCGCCGAAGTGCGCTTCAGGTATGGTAGAGGATCGCTGGGCCGGCGTCAAGTGGGAAACGAGGCAAAGGCGCAAGGGCGCGAAGGGGCGCAGAGGTCGCAACGTGGCGAGGTATGGTTATCACGCCGCAGCGGGCAATATGCTCCCCACCCCCGGCCCCGCCATCACACGGGGGGAGGTCCCCCCCACCCCCAGCCCCTCCCCCACAGGGGGGGAGGGGGGGATGGCTCCGCCGCCACGAGGGGGGAGGTCGTTGCTCCCGCTCGTGCGGGGGATTGCGTCGGGTGCGAGTGGGTCACGCGCTGTGCATCCCTGCTCGCCCCTTGCGATGACATTCGGCACCTGCCGACAGTGCGAGGGGCTAGAACGTTGGGAGTATAATAAGCGTTGCACGCGCATTCCTTGGTATGCTGCACGTTCTTGTTCCAGTAAGAGGTCAGCATGGACAACACGCACCGCTCCCCTCGCTTTTGCCCGCACTGTGGTGCTCTGTTGCCGCCGGGTGATCCGAAGTTTTGCATTGAATGCGGGCATGCGCTCAGCGCAGGGCCAGCTATTATGCCGCCGCCGTCAAGCGCAGGACGTATGACGGTGCGCTTGCCGAATGCGCGCGTCGAGCAGAGCGTGATCGGTGGCACGGTCAAGCTGCCCTCTTCCGGCGCAATCCCGCCGGGGATGTGGGTGCTCGATGAGCCGCCGTCAGCTCAGACAGTGGTGGCAATCTATGCGCCATTGCGCGCTGTCGTCGGCGGCTGGAGCGGGTTGAGCGGCCAAGGCTGGCGGCGAACGGAACGGCAAGCGCGGGCGGGTTCACAGATGGCATTTACCTTTGTGGCTGAACGGGTCTGGTTTCCGGCGCCGGGTTGTGGCGGCGGGTTGCAGTTGCACGTCACGATTGCCGCGACTGCTCAAGCGCACGAGGGGCGAGAACGGCTTGGTTTTCGCTATCGTGAAGGTGACGATTCGCCAATGGAGGTCGCGCATGCCGAGTGGCGCGCCGGTGATGGCAAGACGGTGGTCGAGCACCCAATTCCTGCGATCCAGATTATGGCTCCACCTCGTATTCCGCGCGTCTCGGATATCCGCGAGACGATCCGGCAGGTGAGCCGGAGCGAGGCCGATCGCTGGGTTGATGGCAGCGTCACGCGCGGCATCTACCAACTAATGGGTGGCGATGTACAGCAACGCACCCCTGCCGGGCGCGGCTTGCTGCTCGTTGAGGTGGTCGAAACCGAACGGCGCAATTGGTTACAGCGCCTCTTTGTGTTGACGCCGAGCCACTACCGCGCACGGATTGAACGCCCGTTTACCGCTGAACTCGGCCAATGGAAGCAAAAGGTGAATGAGATCCAACGCGAAGCAGCGAGTCTCGGCCTCGATATTGAGACGGATGCCGCTGTGGAGTGGTGGCTTGACCGCTATGGCTACGATGGCGTGATCTTCACCGGTGCGCGGCAGCGGTATCATTACGATCACGTGATCGTCGCTTTCCGGCGCGGGCAATTGGTGCGGGTGCGATGAGCATCACGCCAACGCTTCCACCACTGCTAGCAATCGCTCTGGCCATTGCGCCCCCGCCAACCGCCGGTCGAGCCGGATCGATTGCTGGCCAAAAGCTAACGCCTTGTCACGCGGGAAACGGCGGCGCAGCCGTTCGCGCAGGTTCGGCGAGAGCAGCGTAGCCAGCCGAATCAGAAAGAGGTCGCCTTCAGTCGTGATCGAGACCACCCCCGCTTGCAGTGCCAACAACCGAATCTGCAACCAGAAGATCAAGTGCAGCACCGGTTCGGGCAACGGCCCGCCAAAACGGTCGATCAGCTCTTGGCGCAAGCTACGTACCTCCTCAATCGTGGCAGCATCGATCATCCGCTGGTACACCGCCAGTCGCACTCTCTCATCGGCGATGTAGGTGGGCGGAAGATATGCATTGAGCGGCAGATCGATGGTTACCAGCGGCGCAACCAGCACTTTTTCCGAAACAGTGGGAGCACGCAGGCTTTCGGCCATCTCAGCCGCGGTGACTGTTGCGGTCTGATCGGCGGCAGCATCCACCTCATGCTTGAGTTTGCGCACCGCCTGTTCTAGCAAGCGCGAGTAGAGGTCAAAGCCGACGGCAGCAATATGACCTGACTGCTCAGCCCCCAACAGGTTACCAGCGCCGCGTATCTCAAGGTCACGCATAGCAATACGAAAGCCCGCCCCTAACTCAGTTGCTTCTTGAATTGCCTCTAGCCGCTGGCGCGCGTCAGAGGTCATAAACCGGGCCGGCTGGTAGAGCAGATATGCATAGGCCCGCGTCGCACCGCGCCCTACTCTGCCGCGCAACTGGTAGAGCTGGGCCAAACCGTAGTTGGTGGCATCGTCAATGATGATGGTATTGGCGTTGGGCACATCGAGGCCGCTCTCGATAATCGTGGTGCAGACCAGCACGTCATAGCGCCCCTCGAAAAAGTCCATCATCACCCGTTCCAGCTCGCGTTCGGGTAATTGGCCGTGGCCGACAGCAATACGCGCTTCCGGCACCAGCCGGCGCAGCCGCTCGGCGACGTGGTAGATACTCTGCACTCGATTATGCACAAAATAGACCTGCCCCTCGCGTTCGAGTTCGCGCCTGATGACCTCTTGCACCAGATGATCATCTGCGGGCACGACGTAGGTCTTGATCGGGATACGATCTTCTGGCGGCGTATCAATCACACTCAGGTCACGGATCCCTGAGAGTGCCATATGCAGCGTGCGCGGGATAGGGGTAGCCGTCAGAGTCAGTACATCGACCTCAGCGCGCAGCAGTTTGAGCCGCTCTTTGTGGCGCACGCCGAACCGCTGCTCTTCATCAACAATCACGAGGCCAAGGTCGCGGAACACTACATCATGCGAGAGCAAGCGATGAGTGCCGATGATGATGTCGATCTTGCCCCGCGCCAGATCGCGCACGATAGCATCTTGCTCTCTCGGCGAACGAAAGCGTGAAAGCATCTCTACCGTCACCGGGAAAGCGGCCATCCGCTTGCGGAAGGTATCGAAATGCTGCTGGGCGAGTACGGTTGTCGGCACCAATATCGCCACCTGCTTGCCGTCTTGCACCGCTTTAAACGCCGCCCGTAGGGCAACTTCCGTCTTGCCAAAGCCAACATCACCGCAGACCAACCGATCCATCGGCGTAGACTTCTCCATATCAGCCTTCACCTCAGCAATCGCACGCAGTTGGTCATCGGTTTCGAGGTAGGGGAAACTGGCTTCCAACTCACGCTGCCACTCGTTATCGGGCGAAAAGGCGTAGCCGGGCTTGAGCTGACGCTGGGCATAGAGCCGGAGCAGCTCTTCGGCTAGCTCTTGCACCGCAGCCCGCACTTTGCGCTTCGTGCGTTCCCAATCTTGGGTGCCGAGACGGGTCAGGGTAGGCGGGCCATCGCCAGCACCGATATAGCGGGTCACACGATCAATCTGGTCAACCGGCACATAGATTTTATCTTCGCCGGCGTAGCGCAACACCAGATATTCACGTTCAACCTCACCGACGGTGCGTCGGATCATGCCATCAAATACGGCAATCCCGTGCTCAATATGCACCACGTAATCGCCGGGCTTGAGCGAGCGCAAAAAGGCGTTGCGGTCGGCGAGATTGGCCTTGCGCCGCCGTTCGCTCAGCGGGCGGCGCTGGCGAATACCGAAGATCTCGCTATCGGTGAGCAAGGTCAAACGCAGATCGGGCAAAGTAAACCCAGCCTCAAGACCGCCGTGGATCGGCACAAAACGACCGGCTGTCGTCTCGCCGGCCACCTGCTCACCAACCAACTCTTGTAAGCGAGCAGCTTGTGCCGTCACCGCCACCACTAGCTCACCGGTGCGCACCTGTTCCACGATCGTATCAATCAAACGGCGCAATTGCCCGCCGTAAAGTGGTGGCACCCCAAACAGCGGCGGCGTGATCGCATCAGGGTGTTCGTTGTGGCTCAGATCGGCAACGATCAGCGTCGCAGTATCCGTTAGCCCCAATTCCTCCCAGCGCAGATAAGGGCGGGGAAAATCTGCCGGCAACTCGCCTAATGCAATCAACTGAGTACGATAATCAGACGCCTGCGCATCGATTTCATGAGCATGTTGCGCCAGCAAATGAGCTTCAGCCAGCACCACCATACTTGCTGGTGGCAAATAATCGAGCAGCGTCGCTGGCTGGGGCAAGAAAAAAGGCGCGTAAAAGGCGCGGCCTTCAAAGCGCTGGCCCTCGGCCAGTTGAGCGCGGGCCGCGGCCCACTCCTCGCGTACCTCGCGGCGCAACCCGCTCAGATCGAGCGCATCGATCCGGTGCAACGCATCAGTAACCCGCCAGAGCGGAGTCTCATGCGGCGGGCCAATCTCAGCCTGTTCTAGCCGCTGCTCACTGCGCTGGGTGACCGGATCAAACCGGCGCAGACTATCGATCTCATCATCAAACCACTCGACGCGCAACGGCAACTCATCACCCGGCGGCCACACATCGAGAATAGCACCACGCCGGCTCACTTCACCGGGAGCTTCGACCATAGCCGCGCGCTGATAGCCATTGGCAAGCAGCGCCTGCGCCACCTGCTCAACCGGCAGCCGCATCTCGCGCCGCAACTGGATCGTGGCCGTATCGAGTTCGGCGGGCGGCAACGTTGGCTGCATCAGCGCCTTCACCGAGGTGACAATCACACCATTCACCGAACTAGCGCGCAAACCGCGCAACACCGCCAACCGGCGCCCGATCACATCAGCGCCGGGAGACATTTGCTCGTAGGGCAACGCATCGGCAGCGGGGAAGAGCCAGACTTGATCGGGTGCCAACCACTGGCGCAGATCATCTGCGGCGCGCTGCGCACTCTCGGCGCTGAGGGTCACGTAAAGCACCGGCTTGGCCTGCCGACGGGCCAAAGCCGCCACCAACGCCGGACGAGCCGCTGCAAACACGGAGGCCACCGTCTGATACCCGGGGCGCAAGGCAGCCGCCAGCGCCGCTAACGCGGGCAGGTCGGCGATTACTGCACCGAGCGCGCTGACACTGGTCAGCGGGAGTTGGGTGTAGGTTGTTGGCAGTGTGGTCATGCGATTATGCTGTCCGGTACTGGAGGTTGATGTTTTACCGCAGAAGGCGCAGAGCTTGATGTTTATTTATCCTTTGCGGCCTTCGCGCCTTTGCGTTTATGATCCTTTGCGGCTTTACCCGCGTTGCACGGTCACCATCCCGAACTAATTTAGTATAGTAGCACGAACAACAACAGCCATCACGTCCGGCGAGTCAGCAAGACCCCGGTCACAATCAGCAAACCACCTACCCCCTGCACCCACGTCGGCTGCTCGCCGAGCAACGGCCACGCGATCAGAGTCGCTACCAGCGGAATAGCGCATCCGTAGATCGCAGTGCGGGCGCTGCCGGCGACACGCACACTATTATTCCACAGCACATAGGCCACTACCAACGCCAGCAAAGTGGCGTAAAGCAGCCCCAGCCACGCATTGAGACTCACACTTGTCCATGCCACTCGGCCCCAATCAGGAATACTCACCAGCAGCATCCCCGGCACCCCGGTCACCATCGTCCACGCGGTAATGGCTAGCGGCGAAAGTCCTTGGCCGAGCGTGCGCACGCCAAGCGTATAGATCATCCAGCACAACGCCGCGCCGAGCATCAACAGATCACCCAACAGCCCACTCCCGCCGAGGCTGAGACCGCGTTCGGCGACCACCAACGCCACGCCGCCGATCGCCAACGCGATACCGGCCGCCATCATACCCCGCACGCGCTCGATACCGAGCAAGGCAGCCGCCAGCGCTACCCACGCCGGCGTAGTCGCGATGATCAACGAACCATTCGCCGCCGTCGTAAGGGTCAAACTGTAGGTAAAGAGGGCCTGATAGACCGTATTGCCGGCAAATCCAATCCAAAACAGCTTCCACCACGTCGCCCGGTCAGCGGGCAGAGCACGCTGCCCCTCACGCCAAAAGGTAAAGGCCAACAGCAGCACACTGGCGCTAGCAAAACGCAGAGTGGCAAAAGCCAGCGGCGGAATCTCGGTTAAGGCGGCTTTGACAATGCTAAAATTCGCCCCCCAAATCAACACAACCAGCAGCATCGTCAGATCGGTGCGGGTCAACCCGGCAAACACGACCGGCTGCTCGACGCGAGTAGTGGTAGTCACAGACCCCTCGCCATGCACTAGAACCGGCGGATTTCGCCGGTATATGATGTAGGCTACCATGTATTATTGGTACCATCCAGCGTCTACAGGCGGATATTTGGCTGATCAGGGAAGTAAGGAAAGGCGCTTCCGTCATCGCGCGGGTGCTCGGCGTCCGTAGAGCAGACTGTATTCCGCTCCGGTCAATCCGCTGGGCGCGGTGGGAGGCCCCCCACCCCCGGCCTTTCCCTCACACGGGGGAGGGGGAGGCTCTCTTGGCGGACTATCGTCTCTTGATCTAACGTCAATAGTTCTGTATAATATGTACTATACAAATAAATAGACCGCTTTGCCGCTCCAAGCAAACGGTAAAAGCTAGGGGAGTCAGGAGAGCCTGACTGAGAGGATAGCCCGACTGATGCTATCGACCCTCGAACCTGACCTGGGTCATGCCAGCGTAGGGAAGCAACCGGTGGCATCTGCCGCTGATCGCCCCAAGGTCAGCGGCATTTTGTATGCCGGCGCCTCCCCAAGCAATGTGGAGGTATCAGAATGGAGCCAGAAACCACAGTTTCACCACTCACCCCAATCCCAACTCACCGTCGTCCGTTTCATTTCAGTGACGCATTCACGCTATGGGCAAGCCTCGGCGTCGGATTACTGGTACTGCAAGCCGGCGCACTCCTTGTCCCCGGTTTAGGGTTTGGTACAGCGATGGCAACAATACTGCTCGGCTCAGCCATTGGCGTCGTTCTGTTAGCACTTGTCGGCGTGGTCGGCAGTGATACCGGCGTCGCAACTATGGCTGCCCTGCGACCATCGCTTGGCATACGCGGCTCATTATTGCCAACCATCGCTAATATTGTCCAACTGGTTGGTTGGGGCACGTTTGAAATCATTGTGATGCGCGATAGTGCGCATGCGATTGCTCAACAGCTCGGCACCTTTTCACATCCGGTGCTTTGGACACTGATCTGGGGTACGTTGGCAACGCTCCTCGCGTTTGGCGGCCCCTTGCTGGTAGTGCGCAAGTTTCTGAAGCGGTGGGGCATTTGGCTGGTTTATGCAGCTACAATCTGGCTAACCATTCAACTTATCACCCGCTATGACCTAACAACTATCGTCAACCACCGCGGAACCGGTGAACTTACCTTTGGGATCGGGATCGACCTTGTGATCGCGATGCCACTCTCTTGGCTACCGCTGATTGCCGACTATACCCGCTTTGGCCGGTCGGCGCGACAGATGTTTTGGGGAACTGCGCTTGGCTATTTTCTGGCCAATGTGTGGTTCTATGCCCTTGGCGCCGCGTATGCGCTCGTGCTTGAGAGCGGTGATTTCATCCGGTCAATCTTGCTCACAAGCGGCGGGCTATTTGCGCTGGTCGTTATCCTCCTTGATGAGACCGACAACGCGTTCGCTGATATCTACTCAGCCGCCGTGTCAACCGGCAACATCGTACCCCAACTCGCAACCGCATGGCTCGCTATCGGGTACGGCGTGGTATGCACCGTCCTTGCCCTACTTGTGCCAATCGGGCAATACGAAGCATTCCTGCTCTTGATTGGCTCGCTCTTCGCCCCCCTCTTTGGGGTGGTGCTGGTCGATCATTTCATTATTCGGAAGCGGGCTATTGACCCGACTGCACTCGACCAACAGAACGGGATGTACTGGTACCTATTGGGCTGGAATTGGACAGGTCTCTTGGCGTGGGTGATCGGCGTCGGTACGTTTCAGTTTGTGACCCGAATGCTTCCTGAGGTAGGCGCGACCTTGCCCGCCCTCTTTGTTAGTGGGCTGGTCTACTGGGTCATCGCCCGAGTCAGACTGATGCAACCGTTACCCGTCGGTAAACAACGTGGTTGAGTAGAAACACAGCCGGTCGCCGGGAAACTGTGCCGACCGGCTAAACACCTATGGCCTATCACCTATTTCAGTCATCCTACTGAAACACCGGAGGTTCGTATGCCGGTTCATAGTCGCCTCATCGCGCGAGCAATCGTACTCATTGCCATCGGAGTCGCGCTTGCGCCATTTACATCGTTTCCAATCGGCATTGCCCGCGTCAATCCAACCCAACATTTTATCAACGTAGTAGCAGCAGTGACGCTCGGCCCGTGGTGGGCAGTCATTATCGCCGCAATCATTGCTATCATTCGCAATGCGATGGGAGTAGGCACAGTACTAGCCTTTCCGGGCGGGATGATTGGCGCCCTACTTGCCGGCCTCGTCTACCGCTACACGCGCAACGTCTATTTGAGCGCACTCGGTGAAATTGTTGGAACCGGTATTATCGCTGCGGTGGTTAGTGCACTGATTGTAGCCCCGATATTTATGGGTAAAACAATGGCAGTAGGCGTGATGGTTGCTTCATTTTTAGGCAGTACAGTGATTGGCTCGATGATCGGGGTGTTGGCGCTGAAGCTACTCGCCCGAACTGGACTGGTCGAACCGGCAGCAGACATTCAGGCACAACAGCAATGATCGTCTTGCAACATCTTCGTTACCGTTACGCCAGTGCAGGATCAGATTGGGTGTTACAGGGGATTAACTTACATATCGCAGCAGGCGAATACGTCTTGATCTGCGGCCCCAGCGGATCGGGGAAATCTACGTTATGCCGCGTATTTAATGGCCTGATCCCACACTTCTATGGGGGTAAACTGGAAGGCAAGGTACAGATTGCCGGTCTTGATACCTGTACCTTGCCAATCAGTGAACTGTTTGCGCTGGTTGGATTCGTCACACAACATGTTGAGGCTCAGCTTTTTAACAGTACTGTAGCTGAAGAAATCGCTTTTGGACTAGAGAGTTTAGGATTGTCACCATCAGAAATTGATCAACGGATAGAAGAAGTAGCTGCACTGCTCGAGTTAGAATCCCTTTTGCCACGCAACCCTCGCCAACTTTCTGGTGGTGAACAGCAACTCGTTGCAATAGCGGCAATCATTGCGCTGAGGCCGCGCGTAATCGTGCTCGACGAACCGTATGCAAACCTCGACGCGAGGAATATTCAACGAGTACGGAGCATATTACGTCAACTTAACCAGAATGGAACAACGATCATCATCTGTGAACATCGCCTGCGGCACATCGTTGCGGATGCAAGTCGAATAATTGTGATGCATCAAGGTCAGATCGTGAGTGACGGCCCGCCGCGAGTTATCGTGCGCGAAGACCTCACAGCATTTGGGATCGAACCACCACCAGTGGTACAGGTCGCGCGTGATTTGGCATTACCTTTCACACCATTGCAAGTACAAGAACTCATACCTGCAATCAACGGCCATCAACCGCCGCCGAGCCTCCTTGCAGCCCAGACTTTTGCCCCACCCACGCCAGCCAGTCAACCACTGATACAGCTTGACCA
This sequence comes from uncultured Chloroflexus sp., assembly GCF_938091255.1. Lineage (NCBI taxonomy): Bacteria > Bacillati > Chloroflexota > Chloroflexia > Chloroflexales > Chloroflexaceae > Chloroflexus > uncultured Chloroflexus sp. The sequence goes on along the minus strand of NZ_CALLJH010000022.1, from coordinate 1,937 downwards.
AGTGACCTACAGCATCGGCCCAACACCGATCCTCCGTCGGGTAAGTCTCGACATTCGAGCCGGCGAATGTCTCGCCCTCGTCGGCGCCAACGGGGCCGGCAAAACAACGCTCATCAAGCACTTTAACGGTCTCTACCGACCTCAATCCGGGCGAGTAATCGTCGTGGATCGAGATACGCGCAAAGCCGACGTATCCCAACTCGCCCGACACGTCGGCCTTGCATTCCAAAATCCTGACAACCAGTTTTTCACTACCCGGGTTTGGAATGAAATCATCGTAGGTGCGCACATGCTCCATCGGTACGACGAGCGTTGGATTCGTGAACTGGTGCGGCTGTTCGATCTAGAGCCGCTGCTTGACCGCTCACCATACCGGTTAAGTGGTGGCGAGAAAAAGCGGGTCGCGTTTGCCGCATCGCTTGCAGCGCAAGCCTCCATTCTCGTACTCGACGAACCGACCGCAGGACAAGACTGGCACTTTCGCCAAGCGCTCGCTCAGCAACTGCACGTACTCCGTCAGCGTGGATATGCAATCATCATCGTCACCCACGACCTCGAATTCGCCGCGCGCCATGCCACGCGGTGGATTGTCATAGCCGACGGCGAAATCGTCACTACCGGCCAGCCGTGGGAGGTGATGGCAAATACGACCGCAATGCAGCGTGCCAAACTAGAACCAACTCAATGGTTTCAGATCGCCGCCGCTTGCAACTGGTCAGAAGCACTAAAGTAGCGCAGCAAAATGATGAAGAGGCTCGATCCGCGCACAAAACTGGCGCTCGTCATTGGCTACATGATCTTTATCACTGCTGACCCAACAGAGGCATGGGTATTAAGCAGTTTTGGGTTCATCGTCCTCATGATTGTCGCTACCGGCAAAGTGAAAGCATATCTCCAATGGTTACGGATCGTCGCCACGATAGCCCTCACGTGGATCATCGTCACTTGGTGGATGTTCGACCTCGCAACAGCAGTGATCGTCGGCCTACGCCTTACGGCACTCCTTTCAGCCTTCTTCCTCTTCTTCCAAACTACTACACCGACCGAGCTTGGCAACGCCCTCGTCCAGAGCGGCCTCCCATACTGGTTCGCATTCACGCTCAGCGCATCATTGCAGCTAGTACCGGTTATGAGCCAAACCATCCAAAATATCATCGCCGCCCAACGATCGCGTGGCATCCCACTCGAACCGGGCTGGGCCGCTCTGCGCCACTACCCTGCCCTACTCGTTCCCCTGCTCGTGCAATCGTTCCGTCTCGCCGACGAACTCGCCGAAGCGATGGAAGTGCGCGGCTTCAGCCGCACGAAGCGCACGTTTCGCTATCAGTACCGCTTTCACCTGACCGATTGGCTGGCGATCGTTGGTGAAGTGCTTTACATAGGGATTGCTCTTTCAATACGTTTCAACCCCTCGCGGGGATTTTGGTTTTTTGAAGAGCGCCTTTATGGCGCTCCTCGCACCCATCTCATGAGTTTCAATCCCCTCGCGGGGATTTTGGTTTTTTGAAGCACCGGTTCGCTGGTGCGAACCTTACGGCACCGAATTAGTGTTTCAATCCCCTCGCGGGGATTTTGGTTTTTTGAAGCAAGCAATCCAGCACCGAGTGGCCGCCCAATTGAATGTGTTTCAATCCCCTCGCGGGGATTTTGGTTTTTTGAAGGCATTGAGTACGTAGAAAGAGATCGCGGCGCGCGCAGAAAAGTTTCAATCCCCTCGCGGGGATTTTGGTTTTTTGAAGTCAAAACACGGTTAGCCCGAACAAAATCTGGCAGGAGTATGCGTTTCAATCCCCTCGCGGGGATTTTGGTTTTTTGAAGGACAAAAATATTCTGCGTGTGAATACCTTTTGGCAGATCGGTTTCAATCCCCTCGCGGGGATTTTGGTTTTTTGAAGAAGATAAGGAGTTTTTCTTTAAAGCTGATGAGTTCAGCCCGG
>NZ_CALLJH010000021.1:0-146042 GCF_938091255.1 uncultured Chloroflexus sp. | reverse complement strand
GGCCGAAACTGCTACAACCGCTGCTGATGGTTCGTACAGCTTCACCGGCCTTGTGCCCGGCGAATACTACCTTATCTTCAGCAACCTGCCGAGCGGCTATGTCTTCACCGCCGCCGATCAGGGCAGTGATAATGCGGTTGACTCGGATGCTAACCCCACGAACGGTCGTACCGCGAATTTCACGCTCACGAGTGGTCAGACCGACACCACGTGGGACGCGGGTGCGTATCGGCCAGCTAGCGTCGGCAACTTCGTCTGGCGCGATGTGAACGGCGACGGCCTGCAAGATACTGGCGAACCTGCTATCAGCGGCGTGACCGTCACCCTGACCGGGGCCGGGCCGGATGGTGAGTTCGGCACGGCGGATGACATCAGCCGTACAACTGTGACCGACAGTAACGGAGAATACCTCTTCACCGGACTACCGCCGGGCAGCTACCGACTGAGCTTCAGCGACATCCCGGCTGGATTGACCTTCAGCCCGGCCAATCAAGGCAGTGACGACGCTGTTGATAGTGACGTAGAGACGAATGGTGAAACGACGGTCTTCACCCTTGTCAGTGGTCAGAACGATCTCACCCGCGATGCCGGACTCTACCCGCTGCTCAGTCTGGGTAATCTGGTCTGGGAAGATTCCAACAACAACGGTGTCTTTGATAGTAGCGAGTCGGGCGCAGGCGGTGTGCGAGTCCGCCTCTACCGTGACAGCAACGGCAATGGCATATGGGATGCCGCTGATCAGTTGGTTGGTTCAACCATCACCGACAGCAACGGTAACTACCTCTTTACCGGCTTGCCACAAGGCAACTACTTCGTGGTCTTGCCGGGCGCTCAATTCGCGGCTGATAGCCCGTGGTCAGGGTATCGCAGCAGTACCGGTGCGCTCTCGCTTACCGTCGGGCCATTCGAGCCGGGTGTTGGTGCGAACACCGATCTTGACGACGACGACAACGGCACCCAGCAGGTCCTCGATATCGTCAGTAGCCTGATCGAACTGCGACCCGACAGCGAGCCGGATGTAGCCGTCGATGGCGATGACCGCAACAGCAACCTTACCATCGACTTCGGTATCTTCCGGCCAGCCGTAGTAGGCGATTTCGTCTGGAGCGATCGCAATGGGAATGGCCGGCAAGACCCTGATGAGCTAGGAGTGGCCAACGTGCGGGTTACCCTCTACTACGTGGGACCTGACGGCATTGCCGGCACTTCCGACGATGTGGAGGTAGCGACGCAGTTCACCGATAGTGATGGCTTCTACGAGTTTACCAATCTACTGCCGGGCGACTACTATCTGGTCTTCAGCGAATTGCCGGTGGGGGCGCGCTTCACCGCCGCCGATCAAGGCGCTAATGAAACACTCGACTCAGACGCCGATCCGGTCACCGGCGTGACCGCCGTCTTCGCGCTCACGAGCGGGACGATCACCTTGGATTGGGACGCTGGTCTCATCTTGCCGGCCAGCGTGGGCGACCGAGTGTGGGAAGACCGCAACGGCAATGGTGTGCAAGACGCAGGCGAGCCGGGTATTGAGGGTGTAACCGTGCGCCTAACCGGTTTCGATATTGACGGAAATACCGTTGATCGGAGCACGACCACCGATAGCAACGGCAACTACCGCTTCGATAACCTGCAACCGGGTGAGTACACAATTACAATCACACCACCGGCTGGCTACGTCATCATCACCGCCAACCGTGGCAGTGATACCGGTGCCGACTCAGATGTCGATCCGTCGAGCGGAGCAACCGACCGCTTCATCATCGGCGGTGGCGACATTGATCTGACGTGGGATGCTGGTCTGTACCGACCAGCCATTGTAGGTGATCGAGTCTGGCTGGACGTGGACGGCAACGGTGTCCAAGACGCGGGTGAGCAAGGCGTTGCTGGGGTGACGGTGCGATTGACCGGCACTACCGGCACAGGCGAGACAATAACGCGCACTGTGACGACCGACGACAACGGTAACTATCGGTTCGACGACTTACCGCCGGGGTCGTACACTATCACCGTCACACCACCAGCCGGCTATGCCATCACCGTGGCTAACCGCAGTGGTGATGACAGTGCTGACTCGGATATTGATCCAAACAGCGGAACGACCGCCACGTTCACCGTCACCAGCGGAACAATTGATCTGACGTGGGATGCCGGCCTATACGTACCGGCGACGCTTGGCAATCGTGTCTGGCATGACCGCAACCAGAACGGCATTGCCGAGGCAGGTGAAGAAGGGGTGAGCGGAGTAACTGTGAGTCTCTACCGTGCCGACGGCACGCTGGTTGGCACGGCAGTGACCGGCGATGATGGCAGCTACCTCTTCACCAACTTGCCGCCGGGGAGCTACTATCTCGAGTTTAGCCTACCGAATGGCTGGGCATTCAGTCCGCAAGGTCAGGGTGGTGATAGCGGGCGTGACAGCGATGTTGACCCGAACACGCAACGCACGCAGGTCTTCACACTCACGAGCGGCCAAACCGACCTCGGTTGGTGGGCGGGTATCCACCAGCCGGCCCCGCCAACGGCCATCACCCTGCTCAGCTTCACCGCCGAGCGGCAGAGCAACGGTGTGCTGTTGCGCTGGGTGACGGGCAGCGAACGGGATACGCTCGGCTTCGTGATCCTGCGCAGCGCGAGCGGCAACCGAGCGGATGCGGTGCCGATCGTGGCGACGCTGATACCAGCGCAGGGCAGCGCAGGCAGCGGCGCGAGCTACCAGTGGTTTGATCGCACGGCTCAGCCAAACGTGAGTTATCACTACTGGCTGGTCGAGATCGAGACAGGTGGCGGGCGTAACGAATTCGCGTTGCATAGCCCGGCGGTACAAGCGGTACAATTCGTCTATCGGGTGCTAGTGCCAATCATTCAGCGCTAGCAGCAGTTCTCTTGCGGTTCTTTCACCGGTTGCTGTTCCTCACAATAGTGTGAAGGGCGGCGACCGGTGTTTGTATGCCAATTGAAAATGCGTAACCACACGAGCAGTTTGCATTGCTCGCGGCTGACAATCGTGCTCGCGGTAAGAATAGAGCGGTGTGAGCAATGGGCAGTTGTAGCAGCGACAGGAGATACTCTGCCCAAGATGAACGTTCATCTCCACGATGCTGCGTTGCTGTGAAGTGTTTTTCAGACAATTTTTTGACTTGTAAGCAAAAAAGTCATGCCAAAGTTGGCATGTCATGATATAATAGGCAAACAAGATAAAAAAGTCTTATCTTGGCATATCATCACTGGCTGCTAGAAGGCACATTCCCCTCGCTGAGGCAGAGGGCGTGTACGAGCAACTGCGACCGTTGAAGATCAGCGTAGAGTAGAGGTCTCATCTCCTGTCTGTGTAGGTATACCTGTAGGTATACCTCTTTCGGTATCGTCCAATCTGAGCTTGACGAGTATTCGCACAGGAGCCGGCGCTATGTATATTCGCTGGGTTGTGCGGCGGCACAAAAACGCAGAGATTGCCAATACCAATTTCCATGACGCCTATCTTGTCGAGAGTTACCGTGACGAACGGGGGCAGCCGCGGCAACGCACGATTGCCTATCTCGGCAATATTCGCCAGATCGGAGGGGAATTTCCGACGATTGAGCGTGAGCTGTTTTTATTGCGCGCAGATCGCATCCTTGAGACCTTGCCAGAGTTAACTGAAAGCGATCGGCAAGAGGTACGGGAAGCGTTACGGCGCAAGGTGCCGCCATTAAATCGTGATGAGGTTATCCGGGGGTTTACTGCCAATTTAAGCTGGTACCGGCAATGGTGGGAGCAGAATGGCAATCCGCTCAGTGATGAGGAAGTGCTCAGTATTGTGCGGGCCACGCGGGGCAAGGTCGGTCCGATCTAAGCCATACCTAGACCGAACATAAACAATTTTGTCATGACAATGGTAACAGCTCCGTGGTAGGATATAACCATGGAGCAAAATACTGTGTTAATCGTTGATGACGATGAGCAGATGCGTGCGCTGCTCATCGAAACAATAGCCCCATTCAACCTCCGTCTGCTAACTGCGCAGCGCGGCGATCAGGCGTTGCAATTGGCCAGACAGTATCACCCTGATCTGATCCTACTCGACGTCATGATACCGGATATTGACGGCTTTGAAGTATGCCGATTGTTGCGCGATGATCCGATGTTAGCCCAGATTCCGATTGTTATGATCACCGCCTTGAATGATCGCGAAGCAAAAATACGCGGATTCGAGGTTGGTGCCGATGAGTTTATTACCAAACCGTTTGATCTCGGTGAATTGCAAGCGCGGGTTAACACCTTATTGCGCTTGAATCGATACCGCCGGCTCTTGCAAGAGCAAGCACGCGTGAATGCCGAACGAGCGCGGTTTGAGTGGGTGGTCGAGACGTCGGATAACGCATACCTTATTCTTGACCAGCAAGATCGGATCACCTACGCCAATGCCCGCGCCCGTGCATATCTTGGTTTGACGGCTGATGAACAGCCGAGCAGGCCCTTTTGCGAGCTAGCTGCGCAGCGGTATCAGTTGGCGCCATCCGAGGCATGGGAACAGTGGCCGGTGCCGACTGATCTCCAGCGCTTCTTAGTGCATCCTGAAACGCTGCATAGTTCTGAACAATGGCTCAAAGTTGAGCCGGCGCTCATCCATCCGGCTGACGATCAAATTGTCGTGATCATCCGTGATGTGACGCAACAAATCACGGTCCAACGCGAGATGTGGACGTTTCATACCGCGATCTCGCATAAACTGCGCACACCACTGGTCAGCATTATTGGTGGTTTGAACATCTTGCACGATAATATGGATCAGCTCGATCGTTCGATTGCGCGGAACATTGCGGCTATTGCCCTCAGCGGCGCGCACCGGCTGCAAAGCGAAATTGATGATATTTTGCTGTATGTGCGCAGTCCCGGTGATGCGCACTACCTTGATACATGCACGGTGTTTGAACTACCTGCCATGATCGCTGCGATCAGCCAAGAATTGGGGATGCAGACCGTCAGTCTCAACCTTGATCCCGCGCTCGATGCGCGGCGGTTGCGAATTTCGCGGCGTAGCCTAGAAACGATATTGCGGGAATTGTGCGAAAATGCCAAGAAATTTCATCCCCAACGCAATCCGGCAGTGATGGTGCGCGTTGATACTGATCTGGTTCGTGATCAGGTGCGGTTGCTAGTTTGCGATGATGGGATACATCTGCCGCCAGAACAACTGCGCAAGATTTGGCAGCCGTACTATCAGGCCGAGCGCAGCTTTACCGGGCAGGTTGAAGGGATGGGGCTGGGGTTGGCGCAGGTGGCGCGGATCGTATTGGCGGTTGGCGGCAGCTACCAGATACATAATCGCTCTGATCGGCCCGGAATCTGTGTCGAAATCCGCATTCCTTTTGCGGAAGAACAGGCGCGTGGCGTCGTGATCGGTGCAGGTGAACGTTAAGTTGACGCTTATCAGCTCTTCTGCTACTCTGTGAAGCCGGTTAAGCGCAGAGAAGGAGCCAGAGCTTGCGGATTGCAATCACTGGAGCATATGGGCAATTAGGGCAGGCTGTGATGGCCGCGCTCGCCGATCAGCACGATCTAGCGCCGTTGGGACACGGCCAGCTTGAATTGGCTGATCCGGCAACTGCTGATCAGATTGCGGCCACCGGCGCCGAGGTGGTGATTCACGCTGCCGCCTATACGAATGTGGATGGGTGCGCGCGCGATCCATTGTTGGCCTATCGGGTCAATGGCTTGGGCACGCGCTATGTGGCCCTTGGCTGTCGCCGGATCAATGCAGCGCTGGTCTATATCAGCACCAACGAGGTATTTGCCGGCGATGGCCGGCGGCCGTATCTTGAGGATGATCCCACCGGCCCGATCAATCCGTATGGCCAGAGCAAGCTGGCCGGTGAGCAAGCCGTGCGTGAGCTATGGCCGCGCCATTTTATCGTGCGAGTGGCATGGCTGTTTGGCGGTGAACGCAATTTTGTCCGCACGGTGTTGCGGTTAGCGGCTAACCCGCCGGCGGGCGGGTTGCGGATGGTGGCTGACGAGATCGGCAGTCCCACTTACGCGCCTGATGTGGCAGCGGGTTTGGCGCAATTGATCACGACTGATTACTACGGCACCTATCACTTTGTTAACGATGGCATCTGTTCACGCTACGAGTTTGCGGCTGAAATCTTGCGCCGCGCCGGTATTGATACCCCGCTTCACCCTATTCGCTTGCGCGATTTTCAACGCGATAGCACACCGCCGCCCTATACCCCGCTGGCCAACGTGGCCGGTGCAGCGTTGGGAATTACCTTCCGTTCGTGGCAAGAGGCGCTTGACGCCTATCTTGCCCGTCTGCGCCGCGAAGTGTCATTACCATGATTGATGTGATTGTACCCAATTACAATGGCAGCGCTTTGCTGCCGGTGTGTCTTGACTCGTTGCGCGCGCAGACTCGGCGTGATTTTGTGGTAACAGTGGTTGATGACGCAAGTACCGACGACTCGGTAGCGTTGGTACAGGCACGCTACCCGGAAGTGCGGGTGTTGGCGTTGGCGCAGAACCGCGGGTTCGCGGCAGCGGTGAATGCAGCGATAGCGGCGACCGAGCGCCCTTTTGTGGTCTTGCTTAACAATGATACCGAAGCTGACCCTGAGTGGTTAGAGGCGCTGATCGGCGCGCTTGAACGCTGGCCGCAGTTTGCCTTTGCCGCCGCGAAGCTGCGTCTGTTCGACCGGCGCGAGGTGTTGCATTCGGCAGGAGATTTCTATCGGTTGAATGGCGAGCCGGGCAATCGCGGCGTGTGGGAAGTCGATCGTGGCCAATACGATGCTTACACCGAGGTGTTCGGTCCATGCGCCGGCGCAGCTGCATATCGGCGCAGCGCACTAGAACTGCTGGCCGAAGATGGCAAAGTCTTTGACGAAGAACTAGTAATGTACTGTGAGGATGTCGATCTCAACTTGCGCGCGCGGCGCAAAGGTCTGCGTACTATTTTTGTCCCAACCGCAGTCGTCTACCACCGGCTGAGCGCCAGCGGCGGTGGCGTTTTGGCTAGTTATTATTGCGGGCGCAATTTTCCGCTCGTATGGGTGAAAAATATGCCGTCGCCGCTGGTGCGCCGCTATTGGCCGGCGCTAGTGATCTCGCAGGTGCGTTTTGCCCTGCATAGCTTGTTGCATGTGCGCGAACCAGCCGCACGGGCGCGGCTGCGTGGCCAATTGGCTGGTTGGCGCGAGTTGCCGCGCTTTCTATCACGCCGTTCCGCATTGCCAGAAGAAACAGCGCCGGTCGTCGCCGCATTGGCGCTCGGCCAGCCACCTACGCAGAGTCCATCATGACCAACGAACCATTCCTATCTATTGTGATCCCAGCGTACAACGAAGAGCGGCGCTTGCCGGCAACGCTCGCCGCAATTATGGCCTTTCTCGCCGCCGAGCCATACGCCAGCGAAGTGATCGTTGTCGATGATGGCAGCGAGGACCGCACCGCCGAGATTGCCGCTGCCTTCCCCGCTGTCACCGTGTTGCGCTGCGATCATCGCGGCAAAGGGTTTGCGGTGCGCGCGGGGGCGCTTGCAGCGCGCGGATCGATCATCTTGCTGTGTGATGCTGATTTAGCGGTGCCGATCGAGGAATGGCCGCGATTGCGCGCCGCGATCGAGGCCGGCTATCCGATTGCGATTGGGTCGCGTGAGGGAGTTGGTGCGACCCGTGAGGGCGAACCGTGGTACCGGCATGTGATGGGACGGGTGTTCAATTGGATCATTCGCCTCGTGGCTCTGCAAGGAATTAACGATACCCAGTGCGGCTTCAAGGCGTTGCGCCGTGATGTGGCCCGCGATCTCTTCCGCCGGGTGCGTATGTATGGCGATGATGCGCCAGTTGTGCGCGGCGCCGCTGTGACCGCGTATGATGTCGAATTGCTCTTCCTTGCCCAACGCCGTGGCTACCCAATCGCCGAAATTCCGGTGACGTGGCGCTACGGTGCGGAAACGAAAGTTAATCCGCTGCGCGACTCGTGGCGCAACTTGCGTGATGTGCTCCGGGTGCGCTGGAATGATCTCCGTGGCCAGTATGACGTCACATCTGCCGCGGTAGAGGAGGTTGCTCCCTGATGACTCCTGCCCAACGCGCGTATCTGCGCCGCCTCGCCCATGCGTTGCCGGTCACGGTGATGATCGGTAAGCATGGCCTGACCGAAAACATTCTGTCGAAGGTCGAGCAAGAACTTGATGCCCACGAGTTGATCAAAGTACGGTTTATCGACTACAAAGATATGAAAGAGGAGTTGGTCGAGACGATAGTGGCGACGACCGGGGCGATGTTGGTGGCAATGATTGGCCACACGACGATCCTCTATCGCCCGCACCGCGATCCGGCGCGGAGGAAGATCCACGTATGAACACGAAAGCCTTGCAACGCGGGTTCTGGCTCTCGTTCTGGTCGGTGGTGACCATTATGACGGTGCGCGGCGCGATCATTCCGGCGCGGCTGCGCAATCTGCGGATTACTAGCCTCAGCGGGATCGGGCCGGTGTATGCGACCGTGAGTTGGGGCTACAGCGCCGGCAGCCGGCCGGTGAACGTGATCTTTGACCTACAATTTGCTGGTGGTGCCACCGGCAGCGTCACCGTTGATGGCGAGGCGCTCGAGGCTGAGGTGCCGTTGATTGGGACGGCGCGGGCCGGTGAGGCGTATACCATCACGGCGACGTTGGTCTACCGCCAGTTGGGTTGGACATTTATCCGCCAGATGCAGGTGTCGGGTCAGGTTGGGTAGCTTGCGCCTCTAGTTCGGCGATGCGGGCCCGCACTTCGGCGGCGAGCCGCTGCAATTCACGATTGACCACGTACTGCCATTCGGCTGCTTCGTGGTCTTCGAGTGCGCCGCCGCCATACTTCAATTCCATCGCCAAATGCCACCCTTTGCGTTCGGCAAACTTCTCTAATTCGGCGCACCGGCTCGGCGGCCAACGCCGGCGGATAAACTGGCGAAACGCGCGTTCCATCCGTCCTGATCCATCGGGATTTAGTGATGGCAGGGGGAAAAATGGCTCTTTATCGCGCGGATCGGGGGCGGCTGCTTTGCTGAAGTAGAGGGTGCGCTGGGTAATCGAGTAGCGCCACTCGCCATCGCCATGGTAATTGCCGGGGTTGTTGGCAATAGCACCGGTTAGCATGCGATCGGTGATGGTCATCGTTGCACCTATTCGATAAAAACCGATCTTACGACAGTAACTTGTTTTATACAGCATAGCACAGAGCAGGCGAAGAGACAACTAGTTGGGAAGTAAGGCGTGGGGAGGAAGGGCCAGAACGGTGGCGGCTCTTGTGTACTTACTTTTATTACATCCTCTCTGGTATGGCATAGTGAAGATGGCCGACAGCTAGCGTTCAAGGACGGACAGTACATATGAGCGTAGATGTCGTTGATGGCGTTGTGATGCGCCGGTTCACCCTCATCCCTAGCCCCTCTTCCACTAGCGTGGGAGAGGGGAGTAGAACTCAGCTTTGAGGCATTACACGGCGGTTATCGGTTGTACTCGACCAAATTTCTGTCCATCCCTCAATGCTGGTAGGAGAAGGTCGCTCCTGCGTTCCGCTCCCGCAATGCTGTGCCCGCCATCCAACGGCTCCCCTCGCCCGCCGTGAGGTGGGAAAGGGGGCTGGGGGGGTGAGGGCCGATCCCAAGGTGTAAAGCGAGCAAAGCCACAGAGATTTTAAACGCAAAGGACGCAAAGGTTTTTTAGGATGACGATCATCCGCCGCGCCCTCGGCACCCTTAGCGGTAAGCACGATAGCACCCTCATCTCCAGCCCCGCCCCACGCCAACAGGGGAAGGGATCTCAGTGCCGAGCGGTGAGGTATCGCACAGCGATCAACGGTTGTACTCGATTGCATGTTCTGTTCGAACAGCCAGCGTAGCGGGCGCAGCCCACTCAAAGCACGCTCCCGCTAGGTGGAATGGCGCGGTAATTTTGATGACCACCCTCCAGAACGCCTTGCTCATTTTACCTTACTCGGCGTATACTTCTACAAGGAAGAAGTTTTGAAATATGTTGAGATGTTCAATGACTGTCGATCCGCGTGACTATCGCGCCACAATGGGTTTGTTTGCCACCGGGGTGACGGTAATTACCGCCAGTGATGGCCAGCAGATCCGGGGCATGACCGCCAACTCGCTCACTTCAGTTTCTCTTGATCCGTTGCTATTACTCGTCTGTGTTGATCGCAACGCGCGCATGGCGCCGGTGATCAGCGCAGCGACTCATTTTGCGGTGAATATCTTGCGCGCCGATCAAGAAGCGATTGCGCGCCATTTTGCTGGCCGGCCACAGCCTGATCTTGACATCCCAATGATCGAACTGGCCGGCGCGCCGGTGTTGCGCGATAGCCTTGCCACACTGGTTTGCGCCCGCGATCGCATCCTCGACGGCGGCGATCATCTGATTGTGTTAGGGCGCGTGCTTGCGCTACGTCGCGCATCTGAAGGGGAGCCGCTCTTGTACTTTGCTGGCGCGTATCGCCACTTGGCGGAAATATCGCCAGCGCTGGCGTAAATCTATCCGCCATGCTACGATTCACTCTGGTATCGTTGGTTGATGTCGGCGTACCTACCGGAGTGGATGGTAATGATCTACCTACGCCGGCGCATACTGCTTGGCTTTGGTCTCGGTTACGCTGCACTGATCTGGCTCGGCGCGCAGCTAGTCATCACAATGCACGGCTTGCCATTGATTTGGCTTGCCGCTGGTGTGGCGTTAGGCGGTGCGCTGCTAGCCGGTAACCGGATTTTGCCGGTCATCTTTGTCGGTGCATTGGTTGGATATGGCGCCGTCTTCTGGCAGCTCGGTCTCCCTCTTGCACAGTTGCTGCTCTCGGCGGTGATCTTTGCCGGCGTCGCTGTGGGGCAGGCATGGCTGAGTTATTTCCTCGTGTACCGGTTTGGCGGGCCGCTGCCGCCAGTCTCCTTACCGCGAGTCTTCCTTGTTTGTGGGTTACTCGCGCTGGCCGCCTTGCCGGCGCCATTTGTAGGCACAGCAACAATGGCTGCTGCTGGCGTGCGCTTGGCTAACGATTGGCCGTTGGCTGGCTGGCAATGGTGGCTCAACTTCCTTGCTGGCGTATGGTTGGTCACACCGTGGCTTGTTGTTGGCGCCTCCTATTGGCATCGGCGACCAATGCGTGAACCGTTCCTGTGGCCGGTGAGTAGCCTCTTACTAGCATTGCTGCTCTTTAGCCTGCAACTGGTTTGGCGCGATGTCCAACAGCGGTATGCTGACCGGCTCCAAGCCGATACCACCGAGATCATGAGTCTGATCGATGACCGGATGACGCGCTATGAACAAGGGATTCAGAGCATTAGCGCTTTTTTTCTCGCTTCACAGTATGTTGAACAGCATGAGTTTAGCGTCTTTGTGCGCACAATCCTCAATCAGCTACCGGCGTTACAGTCAGTTGGTTGGGCGCAGCGAGTGACACAGGCTGAACAAGTGGCGTTCGAGCGCCGGATGCAGGAAACCGGCTTGCCAGACTTTCGGGTACGCGAGCCGGGAGCCTATGGCCCGCCGGTAAGTGCCCGGCCTGAGTATTACCCATTGACGTATGTCGAACCGTTTGCCGAGCGCCGTTCGGTGTTAGGCATGGATATGGCGGTCGAGCCGGTACGGCGCGATGCGCTGGCGCAGGCGCGCGATAGTGGGCAGATCGTGATGACAGGGCCGATCTCCCCGTGGGTGTCAACGGTAAAGACGCCGTCGGTGTTGTTGCTGGCGCCGGTGTATACCGCAGGGCCGTCGCCGCAAGATGTGGCTGAACGCCAGCGCCGGATTAGCGGGATGGTGATGTTTTTAGTGTTGCCGTCAGAGTTGATTGAGCAAGCGTTGCGGCCGGTCGTTCCGCCTGATCTTGAGGTACTCTTGCTAGACGTCACCGATGGCACGCCGCAACCGCTCGCTTTTTACGCATCGGGCGCAGCGCAATCGCTAGAGCAGCTTGATCTGGCAGTATTTATGCGCGAGACCGCTATCGTTATCGAGCAGCAACGCTATGGCCGGGTCTGGCAATTTGCGTTGCGCCCCGGCGCAACGTACCCGAACCGTTGGTTGAATTGGGATGCAATGAGCCGCATACTTATCGCCGTTGCGAGCCTCACGGTCTTCTTTCTTTTTATCGGCCAACGCCAGCAGCACGACGCGCGCCAACGCCGCCTCACCCGGACCTATGCCTTGCTCAGCGCCATTAACCAGATGATCATTCGCGAACGAGAGCCGCAGCGGATTTTTCAAGAAGTCTGCCGGATTGCGGTTGAAGTGGGCGGGTTTCGGATGGCGTGGATCGGGCAGCGACAAGCAGGTAGTGATCGGTTGGTGCCGGTTGCATTTGCCGGAGAAGTAGGCGACTACCTCGAACACCTTCAGATCTCGCTGACCGAACATACGACCTGCCCGACGGCGCAGGCGCTGAGCGGCGGTCAAGCGATGATTGTCAATAATCTTGCGACTGATGAACGGGTGGCATTGTGGCGTGAAGCGGCGCTACGGTTAGGGTATCGCGCCTTAGCAAGCTTTCCATTGCTGGTCGATGGCGCGGTGTATGCGACTTTGAGCCTCTATGCCGGCCAGCCCGCTTTTTTCGATGCTGACGAAGTGCGCTTGCTCAAAGAACTTGCCGATGATATTGCCTTTGCCATCATGGTTGGGCGGCAAGAGGCGCAATTGCGAGCGAGTGAGCAACGTAACCACTTAATCGTTAGCGCCTTGCCCGATCTCGTCTTTCGGCTTAATCGGCAGGGTGTGTTAATTGATTTCTCGGCGCCCTCTGTCTCGATGTTGCTCAGGCCGCCGGACGAGTTTCTTAATCAACCATTTGAATTCGTCTTACCCGCTACGATAAGCAATCGGTTACGGGTCGCCCTAGATGCCGCTTTTCTCACCGGTGAGCTACAGACGGTGGATTATCAGCTTACGATTGACGATCACGAACGCTTTTTTGAAGCGCGCATCAAGGCCAGTCCCGCCGGTGATGAGGCGATCGCGATTGTGCGTGATGTGACGGCGTGGCGCATGGCTGAGTTAGCCTTGCAGGCTGAACGTGATCTGCTCGCCCGCCGCGTCGCCGAACGCACCGCCGAATTGAGCCGGGCCAATGCTGAACTGGCGCGGGCTGTGCGCACCAAAGATGAATTCCTCGCCAATATGAGCCATGAGCTGCGCACACCACTGAATGCGATCCTTGCCCTCAGCGAGAGTCTGTTAGAAGAGTTGCGTGGCCCGCTTAACGAGCGGCAGCGGGCAGCTGTGTGGGCAATTGAGGCGAGTGGACGCCATTTGTTGGCTCTGATTAACGATGTGCTCGATTTGGCCAAGATCGAAGCGGGGCGGATGGATATCATCAAAGAGGTAGTCGCACTCAGTGATCTGTGCGAAGCGAGCATGACACTGGTCAAAGAGCAGGCTCACAAGAAACAGATCCGCCTTTCGTTGTGGATCGACAATCCGCAGGCACGCTTTATAGCCGACCCCCGCCGCATCAAACAGATACTGGTCAATCTGTTGAGCAATGCCGTCAAGTTTACGCCTAACGGCGGTTCAGTGGAGTTGCGCGTTGCGACCGATGCGAACCAAGGCACGATTGCCTTTGCTGTTAGCGATACCGGTATTGGTATTGCGCCTGAACAGTTGCAATACCTCTTCCAGCCGTTTGTGCAGCTCGATAGCAGCCTCAGCCGCCAACACGAGGGTAGCGGCTTGGGGTTAGCATTGGTGCGCCGGCTTGCCGATTTGCATGGTGGGAGCGTTGCAGTAGCCAGCGAACCGGGAAAAGGTAGTATCTTCACGGTGACGTTGCCCTATCAACCGACGACGCATGCGGTTGTGACCGCGACTGATGACGACTTGTCTCCGCTGCGGTTGGCGTTGGTGATAGTTGATGCGGGGATGATGGCCGATCAATTGGCCCGCTACCTCGAAGAGCAGCAGATCCAGCCGGTGTTGGTGTTGCAGAGTAATGATGCGCTTGAGCATGCAGCCGCAATGCGTCCCGACCTCATCGTGCTCGATCTCCACATAGCCGGCGGTGTGGGTTGGGACATTCTCGCCGGCTTGCAGCACGATCCTGAATTGCGTTCAATTCCAGTAATCGCCATTGTCATGCCGGATGAAGCCCAACAAGCGTTGGCTGCCGGTGCAGTGGCATGGTTGGTGCAACCGGTTGATCGGGGCGCATTACGACGGGCATTGAGCCATATCACCTTTTCGCCCAAGCCAGCAAGTGCGCCAGAATTGCGCCACAGCGCGGGGGCCAAGCTCTTGTTAGCCGAGGATAACGAACTTAACCTGTCAACCATGAGTGAATATCTCGCTGCCTGTGGTTACGAGTTACGGGTCGCGCGAAATGGGCGCGAGGCGTTAGCAGTTGCCGCCGAATGGCAGCCTGATCTGATCATCATGGATATTCAAATGCCTGAAATGGATGGCTTAGAAGCGATACGGCAATTACGCGCGCAAGCGATGTACGGTGCCACGCCGATTATTGCCGTCACTGCGTTAGCGATGCCGGGTGATCGCGAACGTTGCTTGCTAGCCGGCGCAACCGATTATCTAGCTAAGCCGGTCAATCTACGCCGGTTAGTCGAGCGCATCGAGCAGCTTTTGTATCAACAGCAACATGCCAGATAATTCCGGTGTATCTAGTATCCTTCATGTGCTACAATCAGACATAACGATAAGGTCGGTGCAGCCCTCCTTGCTGCTGCCCTTTCACCCTCGCTACTGCGGGCAACGACCTGCGCTATCGTTGGTTAGTTACCCATTCCGCCAGAGGAGCGCCCCTATGCTGGCCCGGATCGCACTCAGCCTACTGCTTGGCTTCATTTGTGGCACGACTGGTCTCGTCTTTATGCCCGATTTAGCTCGCGTCATTGGCCCATTCATCTGTGTGGGCGAATTGCAGCCTGATCGAAGTGAAGGCGTGTTGCATTTTCGTTGCCGCACGGTCAATGGCGATGAACAGCGCCTCGATCTGAAACAGATGTTGCCGTATGCCATTATCAGCACATCGTTGCTCTTGATCCCGCCGGTGCATACCGCCATTCGCCGCTTCGAGCGGCGCCATTCGGCGATCCGACAGGCCATCGATCGCGATTTAGCCACTTCAGTGCTGGTGCGTGCTGAGCTGTTGAAGGTGGAGCTTGTCGGTTCGTATAAACGGGCCATTTTGATGCGGGCGGTCGAAGTGGAGTTGACGCTATGGGTCTACCCGCCGGCTCAGCGCCCCTACGAAGCGCGCGCATACTGGTTGGTAGAGGAGGCTGGATTGACCAATTTACGGCGTGGCGTGATGCTCAATGCACGGATTAACCCATTGCGCCCGCAGCGCGTCTATCCAGCGGAACCGTGGGCAACATACCTCTGGTATGAAAAAGTGCCGGCAGGAGGATAGGGGGATGGGAAGGGGCGGGTGTCAAACCCGCCCCTCAGCGTCTACGATGATGATCTTCTGCCCCCAATCGGTCTCAGTTCAGGCTGCCATGTATCGAGCAGAATCCAGAGCACAAGCGCCAGCAAGACCCAATGCAATTGGTCGTGAATGAGCGCGGCGATGCTGACGATTTCGCGGGCAAAGGGAATGGTCTCGTACAGCGACTGCAAGAGACGGGCAGGTAACGCTTCCAATTGCGCGATCAGTGAACCGGCGCCAAGCTGAAACCAGACGATCTGATAGAGATAGGTAGCGCCAACCATCGAAACCAGCACCACGAGCGCAATCAACCCAATCGCGAGATAGAAGCGCCAACGTGACAGTGGTGCCGAGGTCAGAGCAGGGCTAGGCGCGGTGTTTGGCACCAATTGCAACAGCCGGTGCGTTAATTCAGGCGGCGCCTCCCAGCGCAATTCGTGGCGGAGCGCCGCATCGAATAGCTCTTCTGGCGGTGGTGTTGGCATTGGCGTAGACATAACTCACCTCCTTCCCCACCCCGGCAGCAGGCGTAGCGGCGTAATCCGCAGCAACTGATGATCATCAGCCGGTTTCAGAGCCGGCTGACTCACGGCACGAGTTGCTGGTGGTTCATTCGTCTGCAACAATTGCGCAAGGCGCTCTTTGCCGCGCCGGATATGGCTCTTCACGGTATTGAGAGGCAGGTCAAGTATCTCGGCAATATCGGTATACTTGAGATCCTCAAAATAGTATAACGTAAGCACCAGCCGGTAATGCGGTTCGAGCTGTTCGAGCGCGCGGCGTACTTCAAGTCGCAACTGGTTTACATCAAGCGATTGGGCCGGATCGATCCAGCGGTCAGGGTCAGCCACGGTATGCAGCGCATCGAGCTCTTCGTCATCGGTAGCGGGTGGCACAATCGGCGCTTGCCGCCCGCGCCGGCGCAATTCATCGCGGCACAGATTGACCACCAACCGGTACAGCCACGTGGTAAACCGGCTCTCGCCGTTGTACTGGGGCAAGGCGCGGAAGAGCCGAATAAACGCCTCTTGGGTCAGATCGGCGGCATCATCGGCGTTCTTCAGCACGCTCATCGCGATGCTGTACACATAATGTTGCTGACCGATGATCAAATCGGTCAACGCTTGTTGGTCGCCTTGTTGGGCACGCACAATCGTCTCGCGAGATGGTTCAGCCACCGGTTTGCTACTCCTGACGCCGGAAAGGCGTCATAGGCGCACTGCCGAATCGCAGCGGCGGATTGACTGATACATAGACGATGGTGCGGCAGAAAAAGTTGCACACAACAGTAAAAGCTGAGCGCCGCGTACATTGTGGCGCTCAGCACTACGTTATGGCACTGGATCGTAACCGCCGCGGGCGAAGGGATGGCAGCGTGCGATCCGTTTGATCGTCAGCCAACCGCCGCGGAGTGCGCCGTGCTTCTTAATCGCTTCATAGCCGTAGTGCGAGCAGGTGGGGGTATAGATACAGCTCGGCGGCGTCCACGGCGAGATCGCGACCTGATAGAAACGAATCAGTTTTAAGAGCAGCCAGCGCAGCATACGCTTACTCTAGCGGATCCTTCCCGATGGCAAAGGCGCACGACGAGCAATTACCCTGCCCCATGCATGAGATCTGCTCAACCGAGAAGCGGCGGCCACCGCTCACCCATGCGGTGGCCTCTTCGAGAATGCCGCGGGCAATGTAAAACACCGGGCCCGGCTCAGGGCGCGTGATACAGTTCGAGCAGCGGGTGATGTGGTACACGAACCGTCCGCGCTCTTCCTCGACATGGCTCGACTGGTCGGAGAAGCGGTCAAATGTTTGGGCGGTGGCGTTCAGTACGATCTTGAGTTTCATGGTGATCGGCATGAGTTTTAATGCCAGATCAGCCATACCAAGCAGCGGACCGAACTCCTTCAGACCAAGCGAGAAGGCGACACGCCCGGCGCGCAACTCGAGGCCGCGCGCTCCACGCGGCCCGTACATCGTGCCGAGCGCCACCGAATACTTCGAAATGGCTTCGAAGGGAAATTCGCGCTTGAGGTCGTTCGGCGGGTAGGCGTCGATGTACTGTTGCAGATCGGCAAGCCGGAGCAGGGCCTTCACGCCGTTCTGACCCATGACTTCCTCCAGCGACAGGAAGCAGAGTCGGCCGATCTTATTAGGATAGTACAGGCCGCGGAAGGCTTCTACTGACGTCATGGGTTCTCTGGCTCCTTCTCACAGCTACGAAGAGAACGGCTCTTTGCGATAACGCTCATACTATAACAGAAAATGGCGATTAGCGCACAGTTTCCCAGACCAGATGCGCCAATTCGGGCAAGATGAGGCGGTTCATCCCGAGCTGAACCGCGTTAGGCGAACCGGGCAGGCAGAAGATGAGCGTTCTGCCAAAGACGCCGGCGGTTGCGCGCGAAAGCATCGCTGCTGGCCCAATCTCGGCAAATGACAACATGCGAAACAGTTCGCCAAAACCGGGCAACCGTTTTTCCAGCAAGGTGTCAATCGCTTCGAAGGTACTATCGCGCCGGGCGATACCGGTGCCGCCATTGGTGATAATCACTTTGCACCCTTCAGCGGCAAAACGACGCACCATCTCGACGATTTGCGCCGGCTCATCTCGCACCACGGCATATTGTACCACATTGTGACCAGCTTGCGTCAGTGCCGTACAGATGGAGCGACCGCTCTCGTCGGTCGCTTCGGTGCGGCTGTCGCTTATCGTCAGTACCGCGCATGGAATTGATGCCGTCTGCATCGCCGCTGCCTGACGGTGTTCTTGATGTCCCATAGTACGGTTCCTTGCCGTTTATAGATCTGCTGTATCCTACCATAATTTGGCCGGTTGTGTCCAATGATCTTGCGATTGTCGAATGGTGTCGAGACTCTAAGGATAGGTGTCACACCTACCCCGGCTGTTCCCCGTCGGTCAAATACCAAACGGCTGGGCGGGGTCATGCCCGTCCTGACTGTATTGCAGGCGGTCGGGTGGGTGTTAACCCTGTCCCGCTTGTATCGGAGGCGGTCGGGCGGGTGTCGCACCTGCCTCTACCGTTTCTTATCGTGTCGGATACGTGGCGATCTACGCTCCTTTAGCGGCTTGTATTCAATTTAGATATGTGATATATTCGTAATAGATCTCAATTTCCACGCAATTACAGTCGCGGCGCAGCGCATCCTCTCTTCACCGTTCTCCGGCGTGTCCGCAGAACTAAGATAGTGTGTTAGTGTCGGTCACGAGGAGGTGTCAATGACAGCTTCCACAACGGTTGGAGTCGCTTACGATGACGTGATGGCCGTGTTGCAACGATGCTATGACCCGTGTTGCAAAGAGCGGCAGGTGAGCGTCGTGGACATGGGGCTTGTCGAGCAGGTGCGCATTGCAGGGACGCAGGTCGATATCGACATTATCTTGACCACCGGTTGGTGTCCATTCGCGTTGCATCTCTTGCAGATGATGGAAGAGGAGGTGAAGACGCTGCCCGGTGTCGAACAGGTGCAGGTCAATATTACGTGGAATACGCCATGGTCGCCCGAACGGATGTCGGCATTGGCGCGTGAGCGCTTGCGCTTGCCGCTCGAGCAGCTATTGCCGCTGCGTGAGGCACGGATGCAGCATGCGCGGAAGGAGGGTGCGCAATGATTGACGATGCATTTGTGTTTGACGGTGTCTGTCACGTGTTTAATTTCGACAAGTCGAATGCTTTTGGTAAGCCCGGCGAGATGTTTATTGAGCATCTGTATGCCTTCCACCAAGTGCTCAACGCCCCCGGCGAGAAGACGCTCAGCCGCGAAGAGTATATGCGCGAATGGCACGTCGATGAGATTGCGCGCATGGTCTTCGATGAGAGTCCGACTGATATGATCGTCGCGCAGCCTCTACCCCTCACCGATCTGTTCAAAGATGGCCTTTCGCCGTGGGAGCGTTGTGCTGAGATGGCTCGCCGGTATCCTGATCGGGCGATCTTTTGGGGGTCGGTCAATCCACTTGAGGGTAAGAAGGCACTCGATCTGATGGAGATTCAGGTCAAAGAGTATGGCGCCCGTGGGTTCAAGCTCTACAATGTACGCTACGATTATGGTCAGCCATTCCCATGGCGGATGGACGATCCGCGCGTGGCGTTTCCTGTCTTTGAAAAGGCGCTTGAGTTAGGCGTCAATATTATCGGTGTTCATAAGGGGGTGCCGCTCGGTCCGCAGCCGATTGAGCATACGCAGGCATGGGACATGGACGGCGCGGCGGCCAATTTCCCTGAGATCAACTTTATCATTTTCCACGTCGGTCTACCCTTTATTGATGAGATTTGCTGGCAGTTGGTGCGCTATCCCAATCTCTACGCTTCAATTGCTGCAACCGTCAACTTTGTCGTTCGTTCGCCGCGTGTCTTTGCCGAAACGATGGCTAAGCTGCTGTTCTGGTGTGGTGAAGACAAGATTATCTACGGTGGCGAAACACCGATCTGGCATCCGCGTGGTGCACTCAAGGCATTCTGGGAGTTTGAGCTGCCAGAGGATATTGTGCAGGGGTACGGTTGCGGTCAGTTGACTAAAGAGGCGAAGCAGAAGATTCTGGGCCTGAATCTGGCTCGCCTGCATGGGATCGATGTTGAAGCGAAGAAGCGTAGCCTCGGCTTGGCGGCGTAGCGTGGGTTGCAGGCGCAAAGAGCTGCCATTGCTCTTTGCGCTTTGCCATTTACCCCTAAGTTGCCCCATTTTCCGGCCATCGTTCGGCTAACAGCCATTCCAGCGCCAGCAGGTAGCCGCGCCAGCCGAGGCCGGTGATCTGGCCGCGCGCAATCGGCGCGATCACCGAGGTGTGGCGGAAGGCTTCGCGTTGGTAGACATTTGATAGGTGGACTTCAATGATCGGCGCTGAGAGCATTGCTAACGCATCACGCAACGAGAGACCATAATGGGTCAGCGCCCCCGGATTGATAATGATGCCGAGCGCATTCCAGCCGTGCGTCTGAATGGCATCGACCAGCTCCCCTTCGTGATTGGATTGAATGCAAATCACGTTAACGCCGGCTGCTGAGCCGCGCGCCAAGAGCGCGGCGTCAATGTCGGCTAGGGTCGTGGTGCCGTAGATCTGCGGTTCGCGCCGGCCCAGCATGTTGAGGTTGGGGCCGTGAATGACTAAGATGGTTGGTGGCATCGTCATTGCTCTTTTGGCGGCAGCGTGCTGCCGTTATTACCGGCTAACAACCGGAATAAAGACCGTTTCGCCAAAGATGTCTGCCCGATAGAGATAGATCATCGAGAGCCGGATACTACTGCGTTGGCTTGGGTCGCGCCGCGAGGTGGCCGTCAAGATCAAATCGTGGCGCAATGCAAATGGTTGGATCGTTGGTAGATTGACTGTGACGTTGATCCCAACATCGCTCGCGCCGCTGTTGAGCGTCACGGCGTTTGGCGTGATTGTGACGCCGAACTTGCTATCTAATCCGCTGACAGTGAGATCAAAGGTGTCGGTGTCGTTGCCAAGGTTTTCCAGCACAATCCTGCTAAAAGTCATCTGGTTTGTTGCCGCCGGAATGCCGCGCAGTTGGTCGCTGCTCAGCAAGACGCCGGTAACCAATCCAATCCGCACACTATTAAAGATGGTGCTTTTTACGTTAGTATCGGTCTGCGAAGTAGCAGTAACCCGGATGCTGCTTAGGTTGAGGCCGGCAGCTAGCCCGCCCGGCAGATTCAGCAGCACGGTGATTTCGCGGCTCTCGCCGGGGCCAAGATTGACTTCATTGGGGAAGACACGCACGTCATGTCCATCGCCTTGGATAGCGGTGATGGTGTAGGTGTCGGCGCTAAAGCCGATATTCCGTACTGTGTGGGTGATGACCGTCGTAGCGTTCGGCAATGCAATCACGTTCCGCGCCGGTTCGAGCAATACGTCGCGCAGCGCGCCGACTTGGACGATATTCTCGGCACTGGCTAACAATAATGCGCCACCGGTAGCCCGCACTTCCACCGTGATCGAGTTACTCGTGCCGGGCGGGCTGCTAGCTGGGATAGTTACTGTCACCGTGACCACGGTTGTACTGCCCGGTGCCAAGACGGCAGTGGTCGCTGGTGTGATAGGAGGGGTTGGCCAGCTTGGATCGGCGCTGCGCGCGATCAAGTCATAAGCGATCGTTGATGAGCCGTTGTTGCGCAGGGTATGCGTAAAGACGACCGTTCCCCCCGGTACGCTGTTAGCAGTTGTGCCTGCCGAGAGCTCAGCCCCGTCAATACTGTTTACCGTAACGCTATCAACCACCTCGGCGCTGACCGCCGGGTTGCCTTGCGATGTAGCGCGGGTGGTAGCTGTTGCTATCGTGCCAGCGGCGATGCCGGTCGGAACCGTAATCTGCACCGTTACAGTGATGGTAGTGTTACGGGCGAGGACCGGAGTCGTTACTGGATCGGTTGTTGCCGTCCAACCGCTGGGCAATCCACTGAGGCTAAGGGTGAACCGATCGGGTGCGTTGCCGGTGTTGGTTAAGGTATGCGTAAAGGTGACGATCGCCCCCGGATCAGCATTGACATTGAGCGGGGTGGGCGCGAAGCTCAGATTGCGGATCGTCGTCACCGTCACCGTGGCGGTCGTACTAGCCGTGCTGTCAGGCGCAGGCGGGGTTTGGCCGCCATTGCGGGCAATCGCGCGTATTTCGACCGGCGTATCGCCGCCATCAGCAGTTGCCGGCACACTTACTTGCAGGGCATAGGTGCAGGTACTGCCATCAGCCGGTACTGGCGAGGGGCATGTGGTGCTACTGCCCACAAGGTTCCAGCCGGCAGGCAAGGGTTGCTCGAAATCAAACGGCGCCGGTGCGTTGCCGCCGTTACGCACGGTGACAGTGATGGTGGCCGTCGCGCCGGGATCAACTGGGTTGGGCGCTACCAGCGGGCTACCCACAAAGACCGGTGTACCGCCGCCGATGACTTGTGCCGTGCCGGTAGCGGTCTGGTTGGCCGGCGGGTTAGTGCCGCCGTTGACACTGGCTTGGACGATAAAGTTGTAGAAGCCGACCGGCTCGCTGGCGCCAGCGGTAACGGTGAGGGTGATTGGGCGCGCTTGCCCGGCGGCAAGGGTGAAGCTAGTGGCCGGAATTGCGGCAAACGTCAGGCTAGAGGCAGGCGTCGTGTTGCTTGGCGGGGTGATAATAAAGGTATCAGTGAAGTTGCCAGTATTGGTCAACACATAGCTGAATTCAACCGAGCTGGCCGGTGTCAATTGGCGGGTGGTTGGGGCAAGAGCAGTAAACTCGAAGCTGCGCACCACCGGCACGCGCACGGTATCAGTAGTGGCCGGATCGCTCTGCTCGCTAAAGACTTGTGTGCCCTGCTGACTGGTCGCGCGCACGCGGAACGAGAACGGGTAGTCGCCAGCGAGTAATGAGCTACTAGAGGGCGTATTCACCACAATGGTGAGGGTCGTGCTCGCGCCGGCGGCCAGCGTCGTGCTGCCGAACGTCGCCGAAGTGATGTTCCAACCCGCTGGCGGCGTGCCGCTGAAGATCGGCAAGCCGCTGCTGCCGTCAGGCCGGATAATGCTCAGATTACCGGTGAGTTGGCCGGTATTGGTGATGGTATGGGTAAAGGTAATAGTGTTACCGGTGCGCTCGATAACTTGGCCGGGTGAGACGACCGGCTGGGCCGGAATGATCGTCACCGCTTGCGCAGCGGTGGTCAAGGTCACGCTATTTGAGACCGTCTGATCGCTACGAGCCGTCACCGTAGTGGTGTCGGTGTCTCCGGGGCTAGCAGTGAGCGGCACCGCCACGCCAATGACAATCTGTGTGCTACCAACCGGCGGCACCTCTACTAAGGCCGGCCCACTCGTCCAGCCGCGATTGCTATCGAGTGTCAGGCTATAAGTGCGCGTCACCGAGGCGGTATGGCTCAAAGTTAGGGTATAGGTGGCTGTGCTACCAAGGCTGACCGAACGGCTGGTACCGCCGGTAACGGTGAGCGTTGCGGTTGGCGTGGCGCAAGCGTCGGTGGCATTGACATCGAGCGCGTTTGAGAAAGGCGAGCTATTGCCGGTGGTAGGATTGTGGACGGTCGCCGTGATGAATCCCAGACAACCGGTTATGTTGGCGCTGAAGTTCCCGCCGGCAGTGGTGGTGACACTGGTCAAGAAGACCGGCCCTTCGCGATCACGGTCGGTCACGCTCGCACTGGCAGTAAAGATTTCCACCACACAATTTGCACCGCAGCCGGTCGTGCCGGTAACAATTGGCGAACCAGCAGTAATTGGATTAAAGCTTGGTGCGGTGAGACTACCATTAGCGTTGCTGCCAAGGCTAATCCCGTCACCGTCGTTGTTTTGGGTTGTGTTGCGCGAGAGTAACACGCCAGAGATATTAGCGGCGACGAAGATGCCATGACCAATGCCAAGTCGTCCATTGCGCACCAGCCGATTGCCAACCAGTTGATTATTGCCGCTATTGACAGTAATACCGTGGGTGGCGTTGAAGGCGGAAGTATTGCTTTGGCCGGCGAAAGCGATCAGGTTATTTTCAATCCGATTATTGCTGCCACTGTTGAGCAGAATGCCATCTTTCCGAGTGGTCGTACCGCTAGCTGGTGTTTCACTACTCGAAGCGCGTACCCCAATGCGGTTGCCGATGATAAGATTATTGCTCGCATTGTTAGCTAGATTGATACCGACATCAACCCCGCCGATCAGGTTATCGCGCACGGTCGTATTACTTGCGTTACTAATCCGTATACCTCGACTATCAGCCACGACCGAGCTAGCAAGTTTATCGCTACCATCAGCGCGAACGCCAAGATAGTTGCCCTGCACGGTGTTACTGTTGGCGGTGCATGTTGCGCATGGCTGGATAAGAACAGCAGCGCCTGATCCGGTTGTAGCAAAATCACCAGCAGCGATCACATTGCGATCGGCGGGGTTAGGTCCACCGATCAGTGAATTACTGCCATTTTCGATCCACACACTCGCATCACCAGTACCGTAGCCGACGGTGGTTTGGTTAATGGTAGTCTTGGATGTTTGCGTGCCGGTCGGATCAACACCAAGATAGTTGCCGCGTACCACAGTATTTCCTGAGCGAATGCGAATGGCATTGGTACGTGCGCCGGCAATCACGTTGCCCGGCCCAATGGTGACGCCTACACTATTGCGCCCAACGAAAATACCTTCACCACCAGTTGTTTGATTGATCGTGCCATTGCCTACTGGAAACGGGTTGCCACTCGGATCGAGGGCAACGCCGATATAGTTGCCGACGATCACCGTCGGGCCGGTAGCGAATTGCGTGTCTTCAATCACTATCCCGCCGTTAGTATTGCCGCCGATATAGTTGCGTCCGCCCACCGGATCAATTGGTTCGCCAATTTCGGTATTAATGGCACCATACGTTGCGCCACCAGCAATCAAAATACCGATTCGGTTTGCGATAACCGTTCCGGTTGCATTGACGCCGATCCAGTTGCCGACAATCCGATTGTTTCGAGGAATAGAAGGGGCATCGGCAGTCGTAGCGTTACTTAACAGCGTGATACCGGCGGCATTGGGTCCGGTATAACCGCCGATCAGATTACCGCTGATCAGCGTGTCACGTGCATAGCTTTCGAGTGAAATGCCGCCGAGATTGCCCGATGAGGGGGTAACATCTAAGCGAGCATCACCGCTGATGGTGGTACCAATGTAGTTACCAAGAATCTGATTACCGCTGAGTACTGTATTGCTCGACACATTGACAACACCAATATCAGCAATCTCGTTGCCGCTGATCACATTGCGATCCGCCGGATCGCCGGTACCGATCCGGTTGTTGCTCGCACCATCATTAAGCAGAATACCGTAACCGGTGTTTGGCTCCGGTGAGCCGTTGAGGTGACCGATCCAGTTGTTGGCAATGAGGTTATTTTGAGCATTATTCCGCACATAAATGCCCGATCCGCCCGCCGAGACAAGAGAGGTACCACGGCTAAAGCGAATAATCACCAGTCCGCGAATCACATTGTTGTTGGAAGCGATGACCAAGCCATGGGCCGGAATAAGGGATGTACTTGCGGTCAATTGTTCACCGCTAATAATAACGCTATGCCCATTCCCGCCGTCAATCGTGGTATTGCCTTCGGTGAGTGGCGGCAGTCCGGTGTTTTGTACATAAATCGTTCCGCTGACGCTAAAGGTGATGGTGTCAGGCACACCATTGCTATTCGCCACATTGATCGCCTCGCGCAGCGTACAACCACCCGGGTTAGACGTGCAAGCGCCATCGTCCGTGTCGGCCAGTGAATTAACGACGAATGAAGCAGCCAGTGCCGGTTTGGTTGTCGGCAGCAGGCTCACAATCAGAATGATGAGGAGGGCAAGGTGCAAATGACGGTGCATAGCGCCGCTCCTAGCGGGTCACAAGCGGTATCCAGACCGCCGGGACTTGTACGCCTGACGAATCGCGCACAATGGCTACATCTTGCACCTCGGCGCCGCTGAGCGGTTCGGTCGAACCGGGGATCGAGGCCCAGATGCGTAGCGTCTCGCTCGTGCCGGGTAATATGAACTCACTGATCCGTACCCTTACTCGTAGCACAATTTGGTTGATCCTCCCGCTACCCGTAGTATTATCCAGCGTTACCTTGTTATCAACAATAGAAACACCGCTGGTGGCTGACTCAAACGCGATTAAGGTACTGCCACGACTGGCAGCGAAATTGAGCTGGAAGGTCGCCCGTCCGTTGCTTGTGTTGCGCAGCGTATGCAGGAACACGACTTCACGCCCAGCCTGCACATCCTGCTCTTGATTGCTGCGCAATTCGGCGGCGTGGCGTAAGCCAACGCTGGTGATGTTCGTCATTGTAATCGCCTGTGTGCTAAAGCCACGCGGCGTCGCGGTGATAACGGTCGTAGCCCGTACCGGATTACCGCTCGCGTCGGTCGTCTGCGCACCGGCTGGCACGGTGATCTGTACGGCAATTTCGGCACTGACTCCCGGCGCTAATGTTACCGTTGGTGTCAGCACCGTCGTGTTGTACGTGTCGAGACCGATCAGGTCGGCAGTGGTGGCGCTCACATCAACCGGCACGGTCACATTGCCATTATTGGTGATCTGGTGGCGGTAGATGTAGGTGTCAGCCGGCAAAACGGTTGCGGCGCCATTGGCCGGATTGGTCACGAGTACCGGCAAGGCTTCAACCGCAGTGCGCAGAGTTTGGGTGATCGGATTAAGCACCGGCCCCGTCAACGAGACGGTGGTAGTATCCGTAATTGGCACCTGCACAGATGGATGGCTTCCGGTAGGAAGGGTCAGCGTAACGGTCAGCAATTGGCTCGCGCCGGGCAACAGCGTGAAACGTTCGCTCGGCGCAACGGTCGCCGTCCAGCCGCTCAGCGTGCCGGTGGCCGTGAAGCGGATTCGATTGATGCCAAGTGTGCCATGGTTTTCCAACCGCAGCCGGTACGTGACACTGCTGCTGGGTGCAGCGCTCTGTTCGATGGGATCAACGGGGATGAGGCGTAGATCGATTGTAGGTGTAAAGACACGGAACACCGAGGTATTGCCGAACAGATCGGTTGCAGTAAAGAGCAGTTGGCGGTAGTTCTGGGGTGGGGTGCTGAGCGTGGCATTAAAGACGCCGGTGCCGTTGGCGCTCGCGCTAGTTAGTGGTTGCCAACCCTGCCCATCAGGCGTCGCTAGACTCGTATCATCGCCATAAATATGAATTGTGCAGCCGCTGCAGGCTGATACCGGATCGAGATCCTCTTCGCGTTCGGCAGTACTGGCAAAGACATTGCCGCTCACCAGCCCATCTTGGAAGACTTGGAAATTAAACGGCGGATCGATGCTGTGGTTCGGGAGCGTAAGGTTTTGATCCGGATCAGGCGGCGTTCCGCTGTACAACGTCGCGTTGGCCAGCTCAATCCCGCCGAGGGCGTTAGCCGCCATCTGATTTTGGCTAATCGTCACCCGGCGCGCCGTATCAGTGACCAGCACGGCGTAGCCGCCATTAGCGCGCAACCGGTTGCTGTTGATGACCACGCCGAGGCTACTGCCGCCGACTTGAATACCATCGCCGCTATTTTGCTCGATCACATTGCCATCGTTGATCGTCACATTGCGAACATCGGTTAAGTGTATGCCATCGTCAGCGTTCGCGCGTATCTGATTACCGCTCAGCGTTGCAGTGGTAACGTTCGTGAAGCGGATTCCATTAGCCGCGTTTAGCCACACCAGATTACCGCTCAGGGTGGCGGTTGTTACGTTTGTCAGCGCAATACCGACTCCGGCAGGACGGGCCAGTGGATCGGGGCCGCCAGCCGGATCGGCTACCCAGCCAATCTGATTCTGCTGGATCGCGATCGACTGGGCATTGCTTAGCTCAATCCCGGCGGTGCTGCCGTTGCCGCCAATCGTATTGTTGGCAATAGTGACTTGTGAGGCCTCGATGACGCGGATCGCTGGGCCAGCGTTGGCTGCGGCAACGCTATACGCATCGCCGGTCGCGTCGCGGCGCAATCCTAGGGTATTAGCGCGCACGGTAATGCTCAAGCTGTTTGTGCCGCTAATATCAATCCCGGGGCCATTGGCAGCAGCGATGATATTGCCGTTCGTGCTGCCGATCGTGACATTTTGGCTATCGATCACAGCAATGCCGGCGTCGGCACTGCTGAGCGCCGTGCGGCCATCGGCGCTAAGGCCAATGATGTTACCATCGAGGGTCGCGCTGCCAACGTTGCGCAGCCGGACATCGTAGCCGGTATTGGCGGCAATTCTCGAATTGGTCATCGTCACCTGCGCCGTGCCGTTGAACTCAACGCCGCCGCTGTTGGGGAAGGTCGCTGTGCCAGTAGGGAGCGCCGCAACAAAAGCGTTCGTGATCGTAACGCTGCTCACGCCGCCGCCAACCCAGATCCCCGGCCCGCCATTGCTGCCAATGCGTACATCAGCCGTGGCACTACCGATAGCAACATTACCGGCGCTCTCGCTGATCCGGATTCCGCCTTGGCCGTTTGGCCGCGGGCTAGTAGAGACACGGCTCAAACCAATGACGGTATAGCCATTAATCATGGTGTTAGCTGGCGCTGCGCCGCCGCCGCTCCGCACGTGAATGCCATATCCGCTATTGCCGCTGATCACCAACGGGAAAGTGGCACTAGAACTGCCGATCACCGTCGCTTGCACTCCGTCTTCGATCCGGATGCCGTCGCCGCCATTGCCGAAGGCTGCTTCGCTGTCGAGATTGATCCCGATCAAGTTGCTGCTGATCGTTGTGGTGTAGGTTTGCGAACCGCTAATGAAGATTCCGCTGAGACCGTTGGCACCGATCATATTGCGTTCTGCATTGGTTGCGCCGCCGATCACATTTAACTCAGCGCGTCCGTTTGGATCGCTGGTCGTATCACTCAGAATTTGGATACCATAACCGCCGTTGGGCCGTATGGTAGTGGCAGTGGTGAAGAGCACGCCGATCCGGTTCGCTCGTATTGTGTTCCGTGAAGCGTTGATGATGACGATCCCGTTGGCAATATTGCCGGCGATAGTGTTAGGGGCTGAGGATTCACCGATCTGATTACCGTGCGCGTTAGTGCCGATCAGCATCACTCCGTTGCGGTTGCGGATAGCTTCTGTCGGTGTCGTGCCATCGAGTTGCAACCCAAGATAACAATTGCGCACGATATTATTGGCGCTACTGATATAAATACCGCTGCCGCGGTAGCTACCCACGTCGCTGCTCACGCCATAAATTGCTAGGCCCTCGATAATTGCGCCGCCGCCATTCAACACGAGGCCAGCGTCAGCGCCGTTGGCGTTGATGGCCACCTGCGGCGCACCGGCTAGTACATTGGCGCTGATCGTGACATTCGCGCGCGTGATCGGCGGCAGCCGTTCACTTAAAGTGATGATGTAGGGGGCGCTCGCGACTGAACCCTCTGTTACGAGATCGAAGTTGATAGTAATCCGGTTCGTGCCGGGGGTGCCATTTGCTTTGGCAATTGCTTGGCGCAGGCTGCAATTGGTATTGACCAGATCATCAGTACAATGGCTGTTAATGTCAGTGACGGGATTGTCGGCCAGTGTGTCAACGAAGAATTCATCAACCCCGGCCTGCCCAAAGCTTAAGCGCGGCCAGATTAGAATACTGCTGACAAAAACGGCAAGAATGACTAACTGCCAATATCTGCGCGCATGCATGCGAACTCCTTGCGCCATCGAACGGCGCGCAGCAAGAGGAGCGGATTAGCTCCGTGTAGAAACGTTCTCTTCACCATTGGTTCTGATTGTAACACGGTGTATAAGCTGGCTGAAGAGGCAACCAGACAGGAATTTAGTCCTATCTTTACAGCTTGGGCAAGATGCCGATTGTGCGCAGGTACGCAATCGAAGCAGCGTATTGTTGGTCTTCGTACAAACTAATCTGCTCTTCGCTGGCGCCGCGCTCCCACGGCGTGCGCCAATCGTCATCGCGCAAGCGCATCGTTTGGGCAAAGAGGCGCAAGACTGGCAACACCTCGCGCACGTCGCAGGGTGGGTAGCCTTGCCACCAGTCATCGTCGAGGATGCGCACGTGGCGGGCACTGTGACTGACCAGCTCGATCTGGCAGGCGACGTCAGGGGCGTGTTTTTCAATTTGGCCCAACAACCGGCGAATGTCAAGATCGCCTTCGCCAAGGGCGCAGCGCACGAGCCGCCAGCCTTGAGTTGTTGGGTAGGTTTCATAATCCGCCAAATGGACATTGCGGATCAGCGGGCCAAGTCGCTCGACGGCGGCGTAGGGTGTTTCACCGACCACTAGCGTGTTGACGGCATCAAAACAGACCCCGATGTACGGGCTGTCAATCGCGGCGCAGATCGCGGCCAGATCGGCGCTGGTGGCATCTTGGTGGTTCTCGACCGCCAATACGATATTGTGTTCGGCAGCCAGCTCGATGACCGCGCGCAGCCGTTCAGTCACATCGGCCAGATAGGCTGGCCAATTGTCAGTGAATGGACGGCGGTAGCCTTCAAGTACCGGACTGATCAAGACACGCAGTACGCGCGCACCTACCATTGTCGCTGCCGGGATGTGGGTGCGGAGGAGATCTACATTCGCGATCTCGCTATCAGCGACCGGTGTCAAACCGCACAGATTCAGCCGTTCGCGCAGCGCATGTAGCCGATCAGGCGATAGGTCAGGCAACAGGCTGAGCGGAAATTCAATGCTCTGCAAACCAGCACGCGTAGCCAGCGTCACAATATCTTCAACGTCGAGCGGATGGCTGACAGCGCGCGCGGTGCCGCGGCCAATCAGGCCGCAGCGATAACTAAAACTTAAAACGGATAGACCGATCAACACGCCCAAACCTCAGTGCAATCTGGTAGACCTTTATTATACTACAATTGCGACTAGCCGGTCGCCTGTTGAGTTGTACTAGCAGGGGAGCGTTGTTCGGCAATCGAAGCAATAGCAATCCCGCCGAGCAAGAGGACAATTCCGCCAAATTGCAATGGGGCTAGCGTTTCGCCGAAGAGGATGAAGGCAAGTAGGGTTGAACCGATCGGTTCACCTAGAATTGCTACGGCAACATACGTGGCTGATAAGCTGCTGAGCGCGTAGTTAAAGGCGGTATGACCGAGCAGTTGCGGGCCGATGGCCAAGCCGAGGATTAAGAGGTAGACATACGGCGGGAAGCCGAAGAATTGCTGGCCAGTGACGATGGCCCAGATGACCAACACCACCGCCGCGCTAGTGTAAACCAGCCAGATGTACGCCAGTACCGACAGCCGTCGGCGCAGATCGCGCCCGATCAGCAAGTAGGCGCTGGCTGTAGCTGCGCCAGTCAACGCTAGCGTATTGCCGAGCAGCGGGTTGCTCTGGGTCGGGTTGGCGCTGTCGCTCACGCTGATCGCAATCGTTCCGATCAGAGTCAGGGCAATGCCGAGCAGCGTTGTCCAATGCAACCGTTCACGGAAGAGGAACAGTGAAGCAATCCCCACCCAGAGCGGATTGGTTGACACCAGCGCGGCGCTGCTCGCTACCGAGGTGTATTCGAGCGAGCTAATCCAACTGGCAAAGTGAACTGCCAAAAACACGCCCGCTCCCATGCCGAACAGCACATCGCGCTGGCGCAGACGGCGAATCTCGCCGCTGGCCCGGCTGAGGGCCAGCGGGGTTACGATCAGCGCCGCCAGTCCTAGCCGTCCGGCGGCAATGCTAAGCGAGGGCATGCCAGCGCCCTGCGCGTAGCGGATCATAATTGACGCTGTGGAAGCGATCAAGACACCGGCGAAGAGTACGGTGTACAGCCACAAACGATTCTGGTTCATGCAGTTACTTTCGTCCAGCGTACCAGCGGCGCGGCCACCCACGTAGGCGGGGGCGTCTGGTACAGTTGGGTGGCATCGCTGGCCACCAGATCGAGTATCTCTCCGTGGAGGGGGCCGCGTAAAAAGCGGAAGACCTGCCCAGCGTCGCGGGCATCGCTCTTGGCACTCACGCAGTGTTGGTTGTAACCCCAGTAGTCACCGGCGGCAAGCAAGCGGATGCCCTCCTCGATCGTGCGGCGGGCTAATGCCAACCCGCCGGTCTCTGGGGCCAGTGCTTGTTCGGGTGGATCACCATAGCCGATGCCGTGGTGGAAGGGATCGGCGGTCGAGACGATCACTGCATCGCGGGCCAGTTCGACTAGCTCGTCAATGCCGGGCAGCAGCTCGGGGTGACCGCCGGCCAAATACGGATACCGCTCGATGACCTGTGGCCCGCGAATCCCGCGCCGGCGGGTTTCTAGCTCCCAGAAGAAGCGGAAGCTGTAGAGGGCGTGGTCAAGCTGCCATTCGGTGCCGCGGTCGAGACCCGGCCCCTGAATGCCCCAATACCGTTCGGCGGCAGGCGATCCGCCGGCGGCAACCCGTTGGCGGGCCTGCTCCATCTCGTCGTTCCAAGCATGCAAGACGCTGATCACCAGCACCCGATTGGCCCCGCTATCGAGGCAGGCATGCACTGCGGCGGCGATCTGGTGGCCGCAATCAGCTACCCCAGCGTGCGGAAAGACAATCACGCCGCCAGCAGCCAAGGTGGGCGCGAGATCCCACTGACGGGCCCGATCGAGCAACTCGTAGCCGCCTCGCTCGCCGAGCGCCTCGTGTTCAGCGCGGTAGAGATCGTGAATGGCTTTGTTAAGTTCGTCGCGGCGCATCGCTCACCCAAACTGCTCAACGAAGCGTTGGTCGCCGCTATAGAACCAGCGAATATCATCAATGCCGTACTTGAGCATCGCTACCCGTTCAGGGCCGAAGCCGCCGGCAAAGCCGCTGAATTTCGCCGGATCGTAACCACCGTTGCGCAGTACATTCGGATGCACCATCCCGCAACCGCCGATCTCAAGCCAACCGGCGTACTTGCAAATCCGGCAGCCCTTGCCGCCGCACAAGAAGCAGGTTACATCCATCTCGGCGCTCGGTTCGGTAAAGGGAAAGAAGCTGGGGCGCAGCCGCACTTGCGTGCCCGGCCCGAACATCCGCTCGGCAAAGAAGCTCAGCGTGCCTTTGAGATCGGCCATCGTCACGTTGCGCCCGACGGCCAAAAACTCAAACTGGTGGAACATCATCTCGCTACGCACCGTCACCTGCTCGTTGCGGTAGACTTTGCCCGGAATCAGCACCCGCAGCGGATTGGGCGCATTGCGCCGCATGGCGTGGATTTGGCCGGGCGAGGTGTGGGTGCGCAAGAGCACCGATGGCGCGCCTGCCGGCATTTCGACATAAAACGTGTCTTGCATGTCGCGGGCCGGATGGTCATCGGGGAAGTTGAGCAGGCTGAAGTTGAACGCATCGTATTCAACTTCAGGACTTTCCCAAACCTGAAAACCCATCTCGGCGAAGATCTGCTGCACCTGCCGCAAGATCTGGTTGGTGAGATGGATATAACCGACCGCAGGCTGGCGTCCGGGCATAGTGACATCGATCCGGTCAGCGGTCAGCTCGGCGGCGATTGCCTGCGCTTCGAGCCGTTCTTTCGCGGTAGCGAACGCGGTTTCAAGCTGTTCGCGCAACGCATTCACCCGCTGGCCAGCCAATGGCCGTTCTTCGACAGGCAACGCGCCGAGGCCGCGGCTGAGGCGCGAGAGGCGGCCTTGTTTGCCGATAAAGCGGCTCTTCCATTCGGCGAGGGCAGCTAAGTCGGTGACTGACTCGAGGGCGCTGAGGGCTTCTTGTTCGAGCGCAGCCAATTCATCGAGCAGTGTAGTCATGCGGCACCATCTTGTTCCAGAGACGCGATCATTGTTGCTATTATACATTGTTGCGCGCCGAGGAAAGGCAGGCATTGGCGTTGCGTTGGCGCAAGGCTTCAAACAGGATAATACTGCCAGCGACGCCGGCATTGAGCGATTCGATCGGGCCGGCCATGGGAATGGTGATGGTCTGGCGGGCGAGTGCGCGGGCAGCGGCGCTGAGGCCGCGCGCTTCGTTGCCAATGATCAGTGCCGCCGGTTGGCGCCAATCAACCGCATAGTACGGTTGGCTGCCGGCGCTATCGGCGGCGTACACTGGATCATTGCCAAGTTCCGCTGCAATCTCTTCCCATCCCGACAGGCGGAGCGGTACGATAAAATGCGCTCCCATAGCGGCACGGGCTACCTTAGGGCTAAACGGATCAGCGGTGCCGGGAGCGCAGATGACAAGGCCCGCGCCGGCTGCCGCTGCCGATCGCAGCAAGGTGCCGACGTTGCCGGGGTCTTGGATCTCGTCGAGCACGAGCCGGATACCGGGACGGGGCGGCAATTCTGGCCATGCGACGGCGGCAATCACGCCTTGCGGGTGTTCGGTATCGGCGGCGGCAGCCACAACGGCGGGAGTGGCAGGGAAACAACGAGGCATTGTTTGCAGGCGGGCGAGTAACGCTGCGCCAGCGGCAGTGGCTGCCAGTTGCTCAGGCGCATAGAGGGCAAGGCGCAGTTCGGCTCCGGCGGCGAAAGCGTCTGCCACAAGTCGCACACCTTCGATGACGAAACTGCGCTCGCGCCGCCGATCGCGGGCCGAGGCGGCTAGTGCGCGCAGCCATTTGACGTGTTGGTTAGCGGTGCTGGTAATTACCATGGGTTAGCACATAAATGCGAACATACCAAAAGGCTATAGTTTATTATACGCTGAAGCGGATAGTGAACGAGAAGGCGCGAAGCAAGCTAAGGCGCAAAGGAGGCAAACGCCAAGGTACGAATCACGCGAAGCACGCAAAGGATGTAAGTGTAAAGGCGCCGAGCCCGCGAAGAGGCGCAGGGGATGGGAGGATCCTTTGTGTTCTCAGCACCCTCTACGGTAAAAAATATACCCCCGCTCCCCCTGACGGCGGGAGCGGGGGCGGCGGGGCGAGGGGCATCAGCCTGCGTAGAGGGCTTCGTAGCCGTAGCCTGACCCTTCAGGGCCGGGTTCCCTGCGCAGCGGTAAGCGGTTATTCTCGATTAGATTAGATGTTCTGCTTATCCCTAGAGCCTGTTATGCACTTCGGAGATAAACGTGGGATGCGTTCAGCCTGACACACCAAGCCTATCCACGCGATGTGAGCCTTCATCGCTCTCTACCTGACCTTCATGACTGAAGACGCCCCGCAGCGCGACCACTCGCTACGTGAGGTTGTGAATGGATGGCGTTGGAGCGTCCACACGGGCGTAGCGACGTTGCATTGCAACGTCGCTCCAACGCGCATGCTGCCCACCGATCTGCCGCCGTGGCTCACCGTCTCCCAGTAGAGACGGTGCATTGCACCGTCTCTACTCAGCGTACCGCACTCGTCCATGAATGGCGCGCGTTCGCCGGAGTGCATGTGCTGGCCAGTGCGATCCTCATACGGAAGCGGTTTATTCCCGTTACGGTCGAACGTACATAACAGGCTCTAAAAAGGAAGCGGCAAGAGGGGCGTCATCTCCCAAGGTGGCACGCACTAACGGGTAGGGAATGGGGAGAATGGCCCCTGCCTCAGCCCTCCTCCGAAGGGGGAGGGAGAAACTCCGCCTCTGGCGAGGGAAGGTTGAGAGGGGCTAAAGGGGTATTGACCGATGAGCGAAACGACAGACAAGCAGGTAGCAAGCATAGAGCCTACTACCTGCCAAATTATCAAACCCTAAGCGCCTTGGCGCAATTACGCCGTTGCAGCCGCCTGCGCCTGCGCCACAATGCGGGCAAAGGCCTGCGGATCGCGGACAGCCAGATCAGCCAGCATCTTGCGGTCAATCACAATATTCGCCTGCTTGAGGCCATTGATAAGGCGGCTGTATGTCGTGCCGTTGAGGCGAGCAGCCGCGTTAATACGCATAATCCACAGCCGGCGGAAATCACGCTTGCGACGGCGGCGATCACGGTACGCATCGGCGAGCGCATGCATCACCGCTTCATGAGCAACCTTATAGTGGCGGCTACGCGCGCCGCGATAGCCCTTCGCCTGCTTTAACAGCTTCTTGTGGCGCTTGCGCACCATTGTGCCACGCTTAACACGAGCCATAGTTATTCTCCTTTTGGCGGATCGGTCAGGGGGTGGCAAACCGAACCCTGAACTTCATCCGCACTATACCTTAAATTACCGGTAACGTCACAGGCCAGCAAAAGCCCTGCGTGCAGCGCAGGGCCACCGTTCGCGACAGGTATGAGTGACCCGCCGCTTGCTTGCTTACTCTAGACCGTAAGGCAGCGCGACTTGCAACAGGCGGCGATTAGCCGGCGAGGTAGGCTGATCTTTGCCCCACGCGCGCTGTGATCGACTCGGACGGTTGCGCTTGTTGCCGCGAATCCCTCTCTGCTGCAAAAACTTGCCAGACGCAGTCACCTTAAAGCGCTTTTTCGCGCCCTTATGCGTCTTCATTTTTATCTTTGGCATTGAACTACTCCTTGTGCCCGATCGAGTCGGCAAACACCGACTAGTTCCGTATCACTTAGCGCCGTCGCCGGCGTTCCTGCTCGTCATCGTAATCTTCGTCTTCGTCGTCATCGTAGTCTTCGTCCTCGTCGATGAGATCATCGTCTTCGTCAATCTCATCCTCATCGACGAGGTCTTCTTCTTCGTTCGCCGGCGTAGCCACAGGAGCGGCCGGCGCTTGGGCTGACTGGTCGTTCGCAGCAGCTTGGCGCTGAGCGGCAGCCTTTTGCGCCTGCTGGGCCGCTTTCAGCACCTTCGCTGTTGGCGCCAACAACATCGAAAGGACGCGCCCTTCCATCAGCGGCTTTTGCTCAATGACGGCAATATCGCTCAGTTGCTCAGCAATCTCATCGAGCATCTTGCGCCCGATTTCCGGGTGGGCCATTTCGCGACCGCGGAAGCGCAAGTTAAACTTCACCTTATCGCCAGCCAGCAAAAAGCGCCTTGCCTGATTCGCCTTGACGGCGACATCGTGATCGTCGGTTTTCGGCATCAGCCGGATCTGCTTCAATTCTGACTGCTTCTGATTGCGGCGTGCTTCCCGCTCTTTCTTGCTCTGCTCGTAGCGGAATTTGCCATAATCGAGCAGGCGGCATACCGGCGGAACCGCATTGGGCGCGACTTCGACTAGATCGTACCCCCGCTCTTCGGCCATAGCTAGCGCCTCGCGTAAGGGGACGATGCCGACTTGGGTGCCGTTTTCATCGATCAGGCGCACTTCACGGGCGCGAATGCGATTATTGATGCGAAACCGGTCTCTGATAGCGCAACTCCTTCGTCTTTCGAGCGGTGACGACTGCCTGCCGGAAGCGGGTTGCTGGGATGAGCGTCACCGTTAAGGCGAACCTTTTTATGCAGACGACAATAAGATATCGACGTGAACCTCTGCTCACATCAAGCCTGCATTATACCAGTCTGTGTAGGGATCGTCAAACGAATAGCCCCTTAAAAGCGTCTTTCTTTCATTTCCATAATAGCAAATGAGCTGGCCTGATTGCGCCGCCTTCCGTTCTATGCTATCATGGATCTAACAATTTGCATGCCGGGGGAGCTTGGGAGAACCGAGCTGAGAGGGCACCTTTGGCTATTGCCACCGGTGCCGACCCTCTGAACCTGATCTGGGTTATGCCAGCGGAGGGAAGGGCAGTGCGCAGTCCGACGCACGGTCTGCGTATATTGTAAACTCACCGTCCTGCCGCGGCAGGGCGGTTTTTTTGTCCCTGCGCGACGCTCATCCGTTTGCTGGCGCAAGGAGGCAACGATGACTTTGAACGAACAGATCGCAGAGTTGCGGGAACGGGTGCGCCAGCAGCGCCCCCTGATTCACCACATCACCAATTTCGTAGTGATGAACGACACGGCTAATGTGACACTCCATATCGGCGGGTTGCCGGTGATGGCGCACGACCGTGAAGAGGTGGCCGAGATGGTGGCAATGGCCGGTGCGTTGGTGCTAAATGTGGGGACGTTGTCGCCTGATTGGATCGAAGCCATGCTGATCGCCGGCAAGCGGGCGAACGAGCTGGGTATCCCGATCGTGCTCGATCCGGTTGGCGCCGGGGCAACCTCGCTGCGCACGGCGAGCAATCGCCGCTTGCTTGAGGAATTGCGGGTCGCGGTGGTGCGCGGCAATTCAGGTGAAATCGGCGCGCTGGCCGGCATGGGTGGCGTGGTGAAAGGGGTTGAGGCGGTAGTTGAGGCCGATGATCCGGTGGCGGCGGCGCAGGCGCTGGCGCAACAGTATCAGACGGTGGTAGCGGTCACTGGGAAGCGCGATATTGTTACCGATGGCAGCCGGGTGTTGGCGATCGATAACGGTCACGAGTGGCTGAAGACGCTGACCGGCACTGGTTGTTCAGCGACGACCGTAATCGCGGCCTTTACGGCGGTCGAACGCGATTATGTGCTGGCTGCCGCAGCTGGCTTGGCCTGTTTTGGGCTGGCGGCTGAGCTGGCCGCCCCGCAAGCGCATGGCCCAGCCAGTTTCAAGGTGGCCTTCTACGATGCGATATACCACCTGTCGGCAGAACAGATTCGCGCTGGTGTGCGAGTGACCAGCTTGAGCGATGACCAGAGCATCGCAGTGGCGCGGTAGGGGGTGGCTGGGCGCATCGCACGATGGCGCATGCGGCAGGTTGATTGCCGCCTGTCATCCGGTGTGTTATGGAGTGCGGCAGGGTGACTGCCGTACTCCAAACAGCTCGCACTCATTGCATGATGGTGTGCGGCAGGTTGATTGCCGCCTGTTATACCGAATGTCTCATCTATGCAAACAAAAACTCACATTGACTGGAGCCTCTACGTCGTCACCGATGCTGGCTTGTCGCGGGGCCGGTCGCATCTGGCGGTGATCGAAGCGGCCATTGCTGGCGGTGCGACGGTGGTGCAGTATCGCGAAAAGGCGGCTGCTACCCGCCAGATGATTGCCGAAGCGCAGGCCTTGCGCGAACTGACCCGACGCGCCGGCGTGCCGTTGATCGTCAATGACCGGCTCGATGTGGCTTTGGCGATTGATGCCGATGGTGTGCATGTCGGCCAAAACGATATGCCGGCGGCGTTGGCCCGCCGCTTGATCGGCCCAGACAAGATCTTGGGAGTCTCGACAGCTAATCTGGCCGAAGCAATGCAGGCAGTGCAAGACGGCGCTGATTATCTGGGGGTGGGGCCGGTGTTGGCCACCCCAACCAAACCCGACGCTGCACCGCCGATCGGGATGGATGGCCTACGTGAGATTTGTCGGCACGTGCCGATACCGGTCGTCGCGATTGGCGGGATCAATGCGACGAATGCTGCCGATGCTATCGCCGCCGGCGCGCAAGGCATCGCCGTCGTGTCGGCGGTGGTCGCTGCCGAGGATGTAGCTACGGCGGCGCGACAGTTGCGCGCGCTTGTCGCTGCCGCTCGCGCCAATGCGCATAGAAAGGAGTAACTATGGCGCTGCCACGCTGTTTGACGATTGCCGGCTCTGATTCGGGTGGCGGAGCTGGTATTCAGGCCGATCTCAAGACCTTTGCTGCGCTAGGGGTGTATGGCATGAGTGCCCTCACCGCAGTGACGGCGCAGAATACGATCGGTGTGCAAGGTGTGATTGAATTGCCGGCAGCGTTTGTTGGCCAGCAGATCGATTCGGTGGTCAGCGATATTGGCGTAGATGCGGTTAAGACCGGGATGCTGGCTAATGCCGAAATCATCGCCGTGGTTGCTGAGAAAGCGCGCGCCTATCGGTGGCCCGCGCTGGTTATCGATCCGGTGATGGTCGCTAAGAGCGGCGATCCGCTTCTGCACCCAGAGGCACAGACGGCCTTGATCGAGCTGCTCTTGCCGCTGGCGACGATTGTCACTCCCAACTTGCCTGAAGCGCGTGCCTTGACCGGCATGGCGATCGAGGCAGTTGCTGAGATGGAGCAGGCGGCGCAAGTGATCTATCGTATGGGGCCGCGCTGGGTGTTGGTCAAGGGTGGCCATTTACAAGGCGATAGCATTGATGTGCTCTATGATGGGGTGCAGTACCGCTATTTCACCTCACCCCGGATCGAAACCCGCCACACGCATGGCACTGGTTGTACGTTTGCATCGGCAATTGCGGCTGGCTTGGCGAAAGGGCTTGCCGTACCCGATGCCGTTCAAGCGGCTAAGGAATATATTACCTTGGCCTTGCGCCATGCGCCGGGTTTGGGCCATGGTCACGGGCCGGTGCATCATTTTGCTGCGTGGTATGAGCAAACGTCGTTATAGCTGGTGATAAGGGTAATTCTGCCGAGGCGGCCACACTGGCTGTCTCGGCTCTTTTAGTTGACCAGTATGGTACCCTTACCACGGATGAAAGCCAACAAGTATTTGAAGAGTAAGAACAATACCTATGCGTGTGTAGAATAAAGTCATGGTCGTGAGCGGCGGCGGTAGCGGGATTGGGCGAGCTTTGATGTTGCATTTACTGGCGAAAGGGGTGCGTTTAGCGGCAGTTGATCTGAATCCGGCGTCGTTGCGCGCGACGATGCAATTGGTGCGCAGGCCAGCCGGCTTTCAACCCACGAGCTGAACCTTACCGATCGCGCCGCCATATCTGCTTTGCCGGCGCAAGTCGTGGCTGCCCACGGCGCAGTCGATGGTCTGATCAACAACGCCGGCATCGTTCAGCCATTTGTGCGCGTGCCTGATCTTGATGAGGCGACGATTGAACGGATCATGAATGTCAATTTCTACGGCACCGTATGGATGACTAAAGCCTTTTTGCTCCACCTGCTAGCCCGGCCCGCAGCGCATATTGTGCATGTTTCGAGTATGGGCGTCTTTTGCCGGTGAGGGGACAAACCATCTACGGCGCAGCCAAAGCAGCGGTGAAGCTCTTTACTGAAGGACTGTATTCTGAACTACTGGCAACCAAAGTGCGGGTGACCGTCGTCTTTCCCGGCGCCGTCAGTACCAACATTACGGCGAATTCAGGCGTGAGCAGTTTGCCGCGCACCGATAAACAACCCGCCATCACGCCATTGCCTGTCGAGCGGGCAGCGCAGATCATCGTCGAGGGTATGGAGCGCAATCGGTTTCGAGGGCTGGTCGGCAATGATGCGACAATGATGGATCGACTCGACCGGCTCAATCCGCAGTTTGCTGGGCGCCTGCTCTTTCGCCAAATGAAGAGCTTGCTGGCGCAATAGCAGTGGTGCTAACGACGCCGCTGCTCACACCTCGCTGTCAACCGGATGCTCAGTTTGCTTGTTAAGCAGTGGGTGCCCCATCACAAACAGTCGCCGCAATGTGCGGCCTGCTGTCGGTGAATGCTGCTCGAACTGGTGGAGGAGTTGGTAGATCGTTTCACAAAGGTGGTGAAATTCTTCATCGGTAGCCCAAAAGGTATGATCACGCGCCGCAATGGATTCGAGATTGGGTTGGCCGTATTCGATCAGATAGCGGGCGAGATCTTGCGCAACAATTGCGCCATAGATGCTGATATGATCGGCTAGTTTCTGAATGCCTTCTGGCTGTTTGACAATGTCTGGATCAATGCGTCCATCAATGGCAGCGAAGAAACGCTCTTCAATCCCGTTGACATGCCGGGTGGCGGCAACTTTGATAACTCCGGCGTCGAGCATCTTGTGAATGTGGCGGTAGAGCGATGGGCGTGGCACATCGGGCAGTAAACGGCTCAGTTGGTTAATCGAATAGGGGCCACTGTACAAGGTTTGGAAGATGCGCATCCGTACTGGATGGTTAATAACATCGAATTTGTGCAGAATCATCGTCGACTCCTAACGCCATCAAATCTGAGATCGTTTGTTGATTATACCACT
The DNA here is from genome assembly GCF_938091255.1 of uncultured Chloroflexus sp. Lineage (NCBI taxonomy): Bacteria > Bacillati > Chloroflexota > Chloroflexia > Chloroflexales > Chloroflexaceae > Chloroflexus > uncultured Chloroflexus sp. The sequence goes on along the minus strand of NZ_CALLJH010000021.1, from coordinate 104,531 downwards.
TCTTTCGGCGCAGGTAGCAATCGGTGATGACGAGGGTTGTTCTAGACGAGGCGAGCATCGTCTCGACCGCGTGGATCAATTACTTGCTCACCCAAGCGCTATCTTTTCGTGTGTTATCAACATGACATGCGGAAATCATTTACCAGAAAGAATACGACCCTTCCCGGCTATACCTTCGCATAGCCGGGAGGCAATAGTGAGATTGTTGCGGAACCGTGGAGGCGCCGGTGGCAAGCGTGTCTAACTGCGGATAATCATCGGCAGAAATGCTCGTGGGGTGAGCGGCGCGCTGCTACTAGCGAAGGGGGTGTCGGTCGACCAATGTTGCGCCGCGCCGCCGGTGCGCGGTTGCAATACGCCGGGACTTTGGTTGCCCGGCGTGCTATCGCCGATTGCTGTGCCGCTGCCTTCATCAAAGCGGTAAAGGGCCACCGTGTTAGCGTCGACGGGGTGCGGTGCCGTGGGTCGGGCAAAATCGCCAGTATAACGCACGATATTCGATATCCGCACGTCATCGAGCAGGCCGTTGTAATAGCGACTGCCCGGATAGTCATGCTTTTCGGCGCCAAATACGAGGTAGGGGTCACTGTTGGGGTACGAGGTTGGGCGATTGAGCCGATAATCAATCCGTCCGCTCGGCCCGTTTATCTGTGCGTCGAGCTGGCCGTCGACAAACAGCCGCACCTGCCCGCTATTGGCCCGGGTGACGGCAATGTGATGCCATACACCGTCGGTGACAGTGCGATTGCCCTTCAGTAATCGATCGTCGTTGCCGACACTAAAACCAACAACTAATTTACCGTCGCAAATGGCAATGCCATAATCACCGTAATCACCGTTGCCAAAGATGTCGCGGTCGATAATGATATTGCCGTAATACCATCCCTCGCAAGCCGGTGCCATATTATCGGCGGCATTGGCTTTCATCCAAAACTCTAGCGTCAGATCGCGGTCAACATTCACCGGGCGCGAACTGATACCGCTGCTGTTGATCGTTACGAGCGGGATCTTGATCCGGTCGAGATCATTGGTGCTGCTGCCGAAAAACCGAATGGAGGAGCCGCCGGCTGTGCTTGGCGTTGCGGTGGCGGACGTTGTGGCGAGAGAGCTAGGTACGGTTTGCACAAGGCTGCTAGTGGTAGTTAGGTCTGGGGTGATCGTGTCTGCCGGCCCTTGGGCAAGCGTAGGTGATGGGATCGCGTTGCTTGCACTACAACCAATGAGGACGCCAATCAGAATTACGATGCCTATTAGCCGATACGAGTGCATGTTCCCCCCTTAATGGTATGGTGTGGAATGGTCTGGACAAGGCAGTGCCGAGCCTAGCCTCCCCGCAGCATCTCCGCTCAGCGCGAATGAGGTTGGGCAAAGCAGTATCGCGCTGGATAGAGATAGCGTTGCGTTCATCGGGTGGTATAGAAGTGACATACCACATCGCGAGTGCATGATCAATAGCCGGAAGGTACCGGTTGCGCTGTTGCGTGCGGGTGGGCGAGCATGATCTGTGCTGCGCGCCGGCCCAATTCGACGGCGTAGTTGGTGCCGCGATCCCACGGGTAGACTTGGCTCATGCTGGCCCAGTAAAGGCCGGGCAGGGGGGTGGCAATTGGCGGGATGTTGCGACTGTGATTGACCGGCACAATCGGTTGGGCGTAGGTTTCACGGTGCAGCCAGTAAGCACGCACCCATTCGCGGCGGAAGGCGGGGTTGATCTGGCATAGCGCCGGCAAGAAGCGTTCGAGCAACGCTGCTGGCGTAAGCTGGAAATACTCGTGGTCAGGATCGAGATAGTCACCGCAGTAGATCAGGCGGTCGCCGCCGTAATATTCCGGTTCAATGAAGTTGGTGTGCTCAACCAGCGCCAAAAACGGGAATTCGTCTTTAGGCAGGTTGAGCCAATAGATGCCGTTGGTGAGCGGTTGGCGTAGAGCGATGGTCATTACCACTGCCCCCATCGAGCGCAACTGGCGCAGCTGGCCGAGGTAGCTGGCCGGCAGATGGGGCGCCAGTCGCGCCAGCAACCCCGGCGCGCCGGTAACGAGCAGCGCATCGTAATCGGTGGGAGGGTGATCGCCGGCAATCACTTGCCAACCCTTGTCAGTCTGTGTCACAGCCCTCACCGGCGTTTGCAGCCATACGCGCACTCCGCGCTGCGTGCAGGCAGCGCACAACCCATTCGCGAATGCCTGAAAGCCGCCTTGGAAATATCCCAGCTTGAAGCTGCGCGCGCGCAGCCGTGCCCACAGCCACGCCATATTGACCTCATCGGCGTGGGGGCCGAATTTGCCTTCGAGCAGTGGGTGCCAAATCACCCGCGCCACATTGTGCCCCGAATAGCGCTCAGTCCATGCGGTGGCCGTCACCTGTTCGAGCCGTTGCCAATTGCTGGTGATGAACTTGAGGTAGAAAGCGCTCATACCAAAGCGTAACCGGTCGAGGAAGGGCAAGCCGGGGAAGCGCAACACGGGCAGCACGCCATCGAGCGCATACCCGCGCCCGCGCCACCACTGCGCTGTCACCGGCGCGCGGAAAAAGAGCCGGTCACGCATTCCAATCTGGTTGGCTAGGTCGATAATCGCGTGATCGGTGGTGAAGATGTGATGGTAAAACCGTTCGAGCGGCCATTGCCACGCCGGATCGCGAAACCCGCTGGCCAAGCCGCCTACCTGCTCACCGGCTTCATAGACTGTCACCGTATGGCTGTGCCCGGCGAGGTCATACGCGGCGCTCAGACCGGCAATGCCGGCGCCAACGATCGCAATCTTCATGGCAACACCTTCTGGGGGACGGAAGCATCTTCGGTGGTGAGCGTCGTAGCCTGTTCGCGCAAAGCCGCCGCCCGATCCATATCGCGCCACGTGAGGCTTTGGCGCAGCATATACCACGCGCCGAGCAACGTCACCGGCAACCACAGCGCCACGTGCAGCACTAGCGTATAGCCAGCGGCCAGTGCATGGGCCACGCCAAACTGGGTCAAGATCGCGATGCCGGGTGCGTCGAAGGTGCCAATATACCCCGGTGTGGAAGGGATCGTTGTGAACAGATTCACTACTGCCGTCATCAGCATCAAGACCAGAAACGACACTTCAAACGGAAAAGCATGCATCACGAACCAATATTTGAGCGTTTCACCGAGCCAGATCAAGGTTGAGGTCAGCAGAATAACCAGCATTTCGCGCGGGCTGCGCAGCGATTGCAACCCCATAATAAACCGGTCAAAGAGACCGTGGATGCGCGAGCGGAGGAATGGCGGCGCAAACCGGTCAACGGCGAGGGTATACAGTTGGCTCATGCGTTGCGGTCGGGCAGCTAAAGCGACAAATGCGACCAGCGCCACAATGAATAAGGCGCTGAACCCTATCACGAGGGTGCGAAAGGCAGTGGGCAGCGGCGCAAAGGGCAGCGTGATCGCCACAAAGAGCAGCATCACCAAACCGTCAAACAACCGCTCAAGCACCACTGTCGCCAACGAGGCGCTCATCGCGATGCCGCAGTTGTGGCGTAGCACGTAGCTGCGCAATACTTCACCGGCCCGCGCCGGATAAACATTGTTACCCATGTAGCCAATCACGACAATAGGGAAGAGCGTGCGCAACGGTACCGGCGTGATATGGTTGAGCATCGACTGCCAGCGCCACGCGCGCACCCAGACGGTAGCAAAATAGACGGCGACTCCCGGAAGCAGCCACCAATAATTCGCCTCGCGCAGCGCCTCCCAGAAATGGGCTAGATCGAGGCCATAGAGGGCAATCCCAAGGAAGATCGCACTAATAATCAGCCCAAGCCATAATTTCCAATACCGCACAAAGATACCCTTATCAATATCAATGCTGTACGGGTATAGCGCTGCTGTGCCCTCAGGCTAAGCACAGCACCGCGCTGCCCTTCTCTGCATCTTACCCTTGCACTCTCAGCCTGTCAAAGCGGGAGCACGAGCAAGGCAAAAGGAAGGGGAACAAACGAGTCAACCCGCACGCCGCCGTCATCACTCTGTGCAATCAGGCCGGTAGAAGAGCCGCCGTCAAGGTTAACGGCAATCTCGATGTCAAGGTCAGCTCCGGCTAGAAAGTGCGACCATTCAGCGAGGCTAAACGTTGCGCCGGGGGCGACGATCAAGAGCACATTCCCGACCCGATCGAGGGCAATCGCACTGCGACGGGCGCGTTGGCCGTTATCGTGAGTATAAGCGGCTTTGTTGCCCGGACGCACCAGCAGTGGCCAACCCTGAATGGCCTGCGCAAAAGACGTGCCGTCGTAGGGTTGGTCAGCAAGAGACCAGAGATGGGGTACGCCGGCGTCATCAATCGCAAACATGCCGCCCTGATCGATGTAACTCTGACCAATGGCCCGTTGATCGCTGATCAACAGCGCCACCGGTTCGCCGTTCGCATCAAAAAAGCCGCCATTAATTGCGGCGATAGCGCCGTATTGCGCTGCCCAAGCGCTGAGTGTACGCGGCGCCGCAGGATCATAGCCCACCACGAAGCGCACCTTAGCCGGATCGACGCGAATTACTTGCACCGGCACGCCGGGTGTGTCTAAGCGACGCAATTCGATTCCGGCGGCCAGCGGGCGCCAGTCACCGGCAGACGCCGAGGGTGTTGCTGGCCGGGTTGGCATTAGGGTTGGCACGCCAGCCGGCACATTGTTGGGCAAGGAAGCGCCGGCGCAGGCGGTGAAGGCAAAGAGACCGGCGAATAACGCGCACAATAACCGTAGCATTACGCTCTTCCATAACGCGCCACGCCAAGCAATCGTGGCCGTGATCGCTCACCCCAACTGGTGATAGCCCGACCGGTAATACAACAGGGGTCGGCCTCCGAAGACACGCGCATCAACCACCTCACCTACGAAGATGGTGTGGTCGCCGCCGGGCAGGGCGCTGTGCAACCGGCACTCGATTTGGGCCAGCACGCCGTGCAAGAGTGGCAACCCGCGCGGCGAGAGGGTGTAGCTGTGCGGGGCAAATTTCTCGCTGTCGTGCATCGCAAAGCGGCGCGAGAGGTATTCTTGATCTTCGGCCAATATGTTCACCGCGAATTGGCCGGCAGCCGCGATCACATCGTGGCTGGTCGCCGCATGATCGACACAGATCAATACCAGTGGCGGGCGCAGCGATAACGAGGCGAATGAACTCACGGTCAAGCCGGCCAAGCGGCCTTCGTGGGCGGTTGTTACAACGGTCACCCCCGAAGCGAAATGACTCAGGGTTTGGCGAAAGAGTGATTCGTCGATCATGGTCGTCCTGCATTGCGGCGGGCCGCGATCGCGGCGTGAATCTCGGCGCCAACGGCATGTTCGGCGCGGGCTTCATCGTCGAGCAAGAGCAGTTGCGGTACCGTCGGCGATGGCCCGCCTTCACGGTTAATCGCAACCATACTGAAATAGCCGGTTGTGCAGAGGCGGCGATCGCCAATCAGGGGATGCTCAGCAAAGAGATGCACTCGCACAACCATCGAGCTGCGCCCGACATAGATCACCCGCGAAAAGGCTTCAACAATCTCGCCTTGCCCGATCGGGGTACGAAAATCGATCCGCTCGGTTGAGGCAGTAACAACCGGCAATCGGCAGAAACGTAAGGCAGCGATGGCAGCGGCTTTATCCATTAACGCCATGACATCGCCGCCGAACATAGTACCGTAACCGTTAGTTTGGTGTGGCAGGATGATTTCGGCCATTCGTTCTTCGGCAGCCGGTTTGGCCGGACGGTTTTGAATCATGATGTCGTCCATAGTCACCTGAACAGTAGGCAGATAACGGCGCTCATCTGAGCGCCGTCGTTGGCGATAGAAGCAACGCGAAACTGGTGTGATGATGCAAATCCGTTAGCCCGATATGCTTATGCGTCTTGGCGTTACTGTACTGCTATCCGCCCCACCCCTTCGAGAGCTGAGTCTCTTCGCCGGGTTTGCGTTTGGGCAGGCGATAAATGAAGCGGACAATCTGGTCGGCGGCGACGAACATAATGATCAGGGCTTGGACAATCTTGATCACATCGATCGACAGGCTAGCCCGCACCTGCATCAAGCGCGCGCCGGTGAGTAAGCCGCCCCACAGCAATCCCGAAAAGATGATCCCGACCGGATTCGCGCGGGCAAGCAGGGCGACGGCAATCGCGTCGAAGCCAAGACCGGAAAAGAAATCGGCGCTGAGCGAGCCACGCACTCCGCTCACTTCAATCGCACCGGCCACTCCAGCCAACCCGCCGGCAAACGCCATTGCCAGCACGATCGTGCGCGGCACGCTGATCCCGGCGTAGCGAGCGGCGTTGGGGTTGGTGCCGGCAGTGCGCATCTCGAAGCCGAGGGTCGTGCGGTAGAGCAGCCATGCGATCACGAAGACCAGCACGATTGCCAGTGGAATGCCGAGGTGCAGGATGGTTGAGCTACCCACCTGAAAGCCGGGCAAGCGGGCTGTTTCGGCGATCAGCCGCGATCGGGCGCCGGTCGTATCGGCAGGATCGCCGAGGATGTACGGCGTCTTACTGCGGATTAGCCAGTCGGTCATGCGCAATGCGATATAGTTGAGCATGATCGTATTAATCACCTCGTGGGCGCCGGTGCGTGCCTTGAGAAAGCCGGCAATCGCTGCCCATGCCGCGCCTCCGAGCGCGCCGGCGATTAGCGTAGCCGGGATGTGAAAGATAGCGGGCATTTGTAACGTAGTGCCAATCACGACCGCTGCGACAGCACCGGCGTACAGTTGCCCTTCCGCGCCGATGTTGAACAACCCGGCCTTAAAGGCGAGCGCTACCGCTAAGCCGCAGATGATAAACGGCGTTGAGCGCACCACAGTGTCGGCGATCGCACGTGGCGAACCAAAAGCGCCTTCCCATAAGCCGATATACGCTGCTTGCCAATCGGCGCCGGTAATGCCAATGATGAATGCGCCAACGACCAGTGCGCTAAAAACGGCTAGTATTGGCACGAGGATGCCCGACCAGCGTTCCCATACTTGGCGGAGCGCCGAGGGGTGAACCCCCGCTTCAGTGGCTGCTTGCGCCATGCTCTTCTCCCTTATCGCTTGAATGTGATCGATATCTGATATATTAAATAGGCTATGAGTAGATCCCCTCTTTTGCCAAAGGTATCTTTAGTTTTTCTGATAGAACTTCCTGCGTTTATCAAGACTATGTTCAGCGCATCGCTCCCGCCCTTGCAGGGGATGGCGTCGTCTCGCTGCACTCGCCTCGCAATGACATAGAACAGGGGTGTGCTTTGATGCCAGTATGTCATTGCGAGGGCGCGGAGCACCCGCAGTAATCTCCTACTCTAGCGGAAGCCGAGCCGCTCAAGGCATCGCTCGCGCCCTTGCAGGGGATGGCGTCGTCTCGCTGCGCTCGGTTCGCGATGACAGGACGGGGAGCAGGGTATTCAGCTATCTTCTGCGCAAATGTAGGCTGTACCCTCCTGTGCTTACCCCTCGATGCGGCTCGCCAGCGCATGCATTAAGCTTCCACCGGCACTGCGCGATCGATCTTCGCGCCGGCCATCAAGAGACCCAACTCTTCCCGCGAGAGTTCGCCGTTCTTGACCGTGGCCACAATCTGGCCGTGGTACATGACAGCAATCCGGTCAGCGAGCGATAAAATTTCATCAAGCTCGGCTGAGACCAGCAACACGGCCACACCCTCGTCACGCTTTTTCACAATCTGGTTGTGAATGAACTCGATCGAACCGACATCGATGCCACGGGTTGGTTGCGAGGCAATCAATAGTTTGAGCGGGCGGGTAAATTCGCGGGCGACGATCAGCTTCTGTTGGTTACCGCCGCTCAGCGAACTGGCCGGCACGTGAATGCTCGGCGTGCGCACATCAAACTCGGTCACCAAGCGGGTGCAATGCTCGTTGATCGCCTGCTCGTCGCGCACGATCCCGCGGGCGAACGGCGGCAAGTAGTACAATTCCAGCACCGAATTATCGGTGAGCGGATACGATGTCACCAACCCGTCACGCTGGCGGTCTTCGGGAATGTGGGCCACCCCTAATTCGCTAATCTGGCGCGGGGTCGCATTGCTGACATCAACGCCGGCGATCCGCACTATGCCGGCCTCGCTAGGGCGCAGGCCGGTCAGCGCCGCAACCAGCTCGGTCTGGCCGTTACCTTGCACACCGGCGATGCCGAGAATCTCGCCGGCGCGCACCTCAAGATCAACGCCTTTGACGGCCAGCAGCCGGCGATCGTCACGCACTTGCAAGCCCCGCACTTCAAGCACCGGTGCGCCGGGGCGGGCCGGTTGCTTCTCAACTTTCAAAATAACCTCGCGCCCGACCATCATTGCTGCTAGACTGGCTTCAGTTGCCTGATCGGGTGTTGTTTCACCCACCACCTTGCCGCTCCGCAGCACAATGATCCGGTCGGCTACCTCTAAGACTTCGCGCAGCTTATGGGTAATAAAGATGATCGAGGTGCCTTGCATGGTCAGCGTGCGCATCACCCGCACCAGATCGTCAGCCTCTTGCGGGGTCAGCACTGCGGTCGGCTCATCGAGGATCAGAATATCGGCGTTGCGGTAGAGGGCCTTGATAATTTCAACCCGCTGCTGCGCGCCGACGTCAAGATCGGCCACGAGCGCGTTGGGGTCAACCGGCAGGCCGTACTGCTCGGAAATGGCGCGGATGCGTTCGGCAGCCTGTTTGCGGTTGAGGAAGGGGCCGTTGGTCACTTCGTTACCGAGAATGATATTCTCGGTCACGGTCATCACCGGCACGAGCTGGAAATGCTGGTGAACCATGCCGATGCCGCGCGCAATCGACTCGTGCGGATTGCTGATGCGAATGGGTTCGCCCTTGACGAAGATCTCACCTTCGTCTTGATGATACAACCCGTAAAGGATATTCATCAGGGTGGATTTGCCAGCACCGTTCTCGCCGAGCAGCGCCAACACTTCACCCTTATGCAGTTTCAGCGATACATTGTCATTAGCGACAACACCGGGAAAGCGTTTAGTGATACCGCGGGCTTCCAGCACAACCGGGCGGTCTGAGCCATTCTGCGTCACAGGCAACCTCATTGGATACGTATTGCGCAAAATAGACGGGCATTGCAATCGACTGGCGCTGCCGGAGATATAAGGTATTGTAGCATATTCTGACCGTTTCGCCGGCAACTGCCTATACTCCCAGCTCGGTGCGCAACTGGTGCAGGGATGATTCGATAGTGGCGCGCAAGGCTGCTCGTTCGGCAGGCGGCAAGAAGGTCGCTTGGGCAGCGGTGCGGGTGATGGCGCAGAAATCGGTAGCGGTAAACCCAAGGTGATGCGCGGTGCGGCGAAACTCCTCGGTGATAGTGGTCTCGAAGAAGGTGGGGTCATCGGAATTGATCGTCACCGGCACACCGGCATCGTAGAGTTGGCGCAGGGGGTGGTCTGGCCATGCGGCGATGGCTTTGGTGCGAATATTGCTGCTCGGGCAGATATCGAGCACAATCCCGCGCATAGCGAGAGCGGCCAACAGTGCCGGATCATCAATGCTGCGAATCCCGTGACCGATCCGGCTCACTTCCAACACATCAATCGCGCCCCAGACGCTGGCTGGGCCGACCACCTCGCCGGCGTGAGCCATCACACCAAGACCGGCGGCACGGGCAGCGGCGAATAGTTCAATAAACTCTTCGGGGGGGTGGCCAATCTCGTTACCGCCGATCGACCAGCCAACCACACCAAGCGAACGGCAGGCGATAGCGGTTTCGAGGATGGGCCATGCAGCAGCGGCGCCGTATTGGCGACCATAATCGAGCACAAGCCCCACTCGTGGCCCGCCATGCTGGGCAGCGCGAGCAAAGCCGGCGGCAGCTCCGGCCAGCGCCTCGTGCAAATCAACCCCGCGCCGCACGTGCTGCATCGGCGAAAGCATGACTTCGGCGTAGACAACGTGCTGTGCCGCCAGCTCCATCCCCAGCTCGAACGCGAGCAGCTCAAAATCCTCGCCATGCACGATAGTCGCAGCCAGCGCCATAAATGTGCCCAAAAAAGCGTGAAAATCATCGTAATGAAAGAGGGCGGCCAATTCTTGCTCAGTGCGCACGGGCAGCGGAATACCGTTGCGTTGGCTCAGTTCTAGAAACGTGCGTGGCGCGACCGCACCTTCGAGGTGCAGGTGCAGCTCGATTTTAGGCATACGTTCGATAAAATCCGCGAGCGTCGGCGTGAGCATTGCCTTTCTCCCGCTCGTAGGAACGATGTTGAGTCGTATTGTAGCGGATGTTGCAGGGAATGGGTGCGAGGATACGAGGTCGCTGCGGGTCTCGCGACCACGTTAGCGTGCAGGTGGGGGTGAATCGCGGTGGGATGAACTGGCGACCTGTGTATCCTGCTCTTATATGCCTCTGCGCACCCCACGCCACAGCGAGGGTGCGTAGAGGATTTGGAGCAAACCTTCAGTCGGATAACGCGGGCCGTATCCTCAATTCGTGATCCCGCTGGCGCGCAGCCGCTCGGCGTTGTCGTAGACGATCAGCGCCTCGATGATCTTGTCGAGTTCGCCGTTCAGCACCGCTGGTAGATTCGAGAAGTTTTGGCCGATACGGTGATCGGTAATCCGATCTTGAGGGAAGTTGTAGGTGCGGATCTTTTCGGCCCGTTCGCCGCTGCCGACCTGCGCAAGGCGCGAGGCGCCGATCTCGCGCTGCCGTTTCTCTTGTTCGCGGGCATAGAGGCGCGCGCGCAACACAGTCATCGCCCGTTCGCGGTTTTGGATCTGCGAGCGACCGTCTTGGCAGGTGACGATAATCTCTTCGGGGGTGCCAGACTTGTACACAATACGCACCGCCGAGTCGGTAGTATTGACGCCTTGCCCGCCATGGCCGGCACTGCGGAAGACATCGATGCGCAGGTCTTCCGGCTTGATCTCGATCTCGGCCTCTTCGACTTCGGGCAGCACAGCCACCGTTGCGGTCGAGGTATGAATCCGGCCACGGGCTTCGGTGGCGGGCACGCGCTGCACCCGATGGACGCCGCCCTCGTATTTTAATTTGCTGTACGCGCCTTCGCCGTGGATTTGGAAAATCACTTCCTTGATGCCGCCGATGCCGTTTTCGGTCAGGCTGTCAACTTCCACTTTCCAGCCCTTCGACTCGGCAAAGCGGGTGTACATGCGGAAGAGATCGGCGGCAAAGAGCGCCGCTTCATCACCGCCTTCGCCCTGCCGGATCTCCATAATCACATCTTTCGAGTCGTTGGGATCGCGCGGCAGCAGCAATAGCTTGAGTTGCTCTTCGAGTTCGGCCCGCCGTTTGCGCTGCGTCTCAAGTTCTTCTTGGGCCAACGCGCGCAATTCGGGATCGCTCTCGTCTAGCATTGCCTCGGCTTCATCAATCGCGCGTACCGTCGCCTGATATTCCCGGTACGCAGCGACCACATCTTCCAATTCGCGCTGTTCGCGGGCATACTGCTGCAAGAGCGTGACGTTGGTCGCCACCTCAGGCTGGGCCATCAATTCGGTGAGTTCATCGTAGCGCGCGGCGACGGCAGCCAGTTTATCGAACATAAGACATTATTCCATCTGGATGATATATGTAGTTGCTGATCCGGTGTGCGGTGGCACAATTAGCCCTCGCCACGAATCAGAGTAATCGTTGTTGCTGCGAACGATGGCGGGCTAGCGCACTGTGCTGTGCGCCACCATCTTACCCAAATGCCCTTTCCACAAAGATAGTCGATGGCACAATGCGCAATAGCACATCGCGCATCGTGCCATCAGATATGTTCATTCTACAGGCCAAGCGAAGCAGCTTTGGCTAGCTTCTTGCGGCGGTTGCGCTCGGCGCGGCGGCGCTTCTCTTTGCGCTGCTCGCTCTTCGAGACGAAGTGCATCTTCTCGCGATAGGTCTTGGTGATCCGCTCGGCGACGACACCTTTATTGAAGCGGCGAATCAGTTGCTCAACGGTTTCGCCTTCACGACGTTCAACTCGCATAGCGCTGCTGGATCAGCGGCACGGCAACCGGTATCCGGCATAGAACCGTGGTTTGGCGGGGGGCGACGCCCGGCTCTACGGTCGTATCCGCGATCCTCCCTCATCACCTCCTTCGCAACAGATTTGGTGCGCCCCTGAGCAGCGGCAATGCCGTGATTCCTACACCGAAACAATAGTATACCGGATGGCCGGCGAATACGCAAACACTGAGGATGGCGAGGATGCTCCCACATCTTGGTAAGGTGGTTCCGGTGAGGGGCAGGAAACGCAGAGGTTGGGAACATGGCGTCTTTCTGCGTTCCGCTGCATCGTGACGGCTTCATCTAACCGGATACGATCTCCATTCTATCCCCGGCGGCGCATGATAGCGCCGCCATACGCCGGTAGGATCACGTTTCCGGCGATAGTATCGGCAGTTTGTGTCGCCAATGCGACTTCCCAGTGGCCAGCCGGTAAGGGGATCGCGCCGGCTTGCGGCGCGTTGTTGAGCGCAACCAGCCACGTTACGTCGTTGGCGGTACATGTATAGGCTACCTGACGGTTCTGGTCATCGATGTGGGTAAAGACGCGCTCGCCACGCCAGATAGCGGTCGTTGCTCGTCGCAGTGCGCCCAATTGACGGTAAAACTGCAACAGGTCGCGATCCTGATCGGCTCCCCATAGCATCGGCAAGCGTGACTCTTCGGGATGGCCGCTGCCGTCGGCATGGCGCACGTCGAGTCGTTGGCTCAGCCCAACTTCGGTGCCGTAATAGAGCACCGGCGGGTGCGGCAGCGTGTATTGGCAGAGGGCAGCCAGCCGCAACCGGCGGGTATCGCCGCGCGCGACCCATAAAAAACGATTCATATCGTGATTATCGAGGAAGCTGGGCAACACAAAACCGGGCGGAAAGTAGGAAAGGTGCCGGTTGAGAAAGATGGCGAACGTACTGGCGCTAATCTCATCAAAGGCGAAAAAGCGCCGGATGGCTTGCAAGAGCAGAAAGTCGAGACAACCGTCGAGCCGGCCAACATACGACCGCAATACCTCGGCAGTGTCAACCGCTTCGCCCAACAGCACGCAGTCGGTTTTGATGGCTCGCATCGCTGCGCGAAAGGCTGTCCAGAAATCGTGGGAAGGGCCGATCGTGTAGTCGAGCCGGTAGCCGTCAACCCCCTGTGCGAGCCAGTAGCGCGCTGCGTCGATCATAAATTGGCGTGCCGGCGGATAATCAAGGTCAAGCTGCGGGAGTTCGGCGACGCCAAAGAATGAAATATACTGGTCTGGATACCGCGTAAAGATGAACCAATCCCGTTCCGGGCCGGTTGGATCGGTAATGGCGCGCTTGAAGATCGGGTGCTGGCTTGAGAAGTGATTAGCGGTGTAGTCAAAGATGACTCGCATCCCGCGTTCGTGGGCGGCGGCGATCAGGGTCTGCACATCGGCCAATGTCCCCAGTCGCGGTTCGACGCTGTAGTAATCGGTGGCATTGTACCCGTGGTGCGACGGCGAGGGGAAGAGCGGCGAGAGCCAAATGGCGGTCGTGCCTAAGCTAGCAATGTAATCAAGATTAGCGGTAACGCCGGCCAGTGTACCGCCGTAGATGCCCATCGGCGTAGGCGGATTGGCAAATTGGCGATTGGGGCCGGGATGGAACCGGTCAATAAAGACGTGATAGATGACGGCTTCATCAAGCCATGCCGGGGCGCCTTCATCGCCAACTCGGTAGGCGCAGGTGCGCGGGCGACGGAGGAAGGTCAAATTGAATTCGGCTCCCATTTCACGCAGGTAATGATCGCCGGGGCCGGGATGACCGAGCACACTGCCATCGCCTTCGGTCGCACCGATCACTTCGCTGTACCAGAGCGATCCCTCGCCTTTGCTCAGCCAAGCCTCGATCCGGTAGCGTACAACGGTGCCGGACGGGTGGGGTGGCAGATCGATTGCCCACTCTTCCATATAGCCCCACAGCAGTGTATCCCAGTGGCTGGCGAGGCGATGCCCATGCACCACGGTGCTCCCCGGCGCGGCTTGGCCGCGGCAGCCGGCTGGTTCGCTACCATCGGTCGTATAGTAGACGCTGACCCGATCGGCGGTGATTAACGGGCCGAGGGTGACGAAGAGCCGCACCGGTTCACCGGCTCGCGGCGCTGCCGGTTCCATACGGTAGCGGTGGGAAATACCGGCCATCTCGGCCCGCACATATCCTAGCCGCCGGCTATCGGTGGCCATCGTGCCAAAAATGAAGTCGGCAGAGACGTGAATCTGTTCCACGGTGAACGATCCTTTGGGGATTACAATGGTGGTTGGAGCCGCACGGCTGTGCGGCTCGACAATACAATTATCCCTTGACCCCGCCCAGTGTCAGGCCGCCGATAATATATCGCTGTAACAATAGGTAAACGATCGCTACCGGCAACGACAACAAAATCGAAAAGGCGGCGAACCGCGACCAAGGGATCTGCCCGGCGTACTGGCCGGTCATATTGTAGAGCGACATCGCCAGCGTAAAATCTTTGGGATCGGTCAGGAACTGCCACGATAAGAAGAACTCAGTCCAGCCGCCGGTAAAGCCAAGAAATCCGGTGACGGCCAGCGCCGGCGTTGCCAGCGGCAACACGATCTGGAAGAAGACCTGATTCGGCGAGGCGCCATCAATAATCGCCGCCTCTTCCAGCTCTTTGGGAATCGTATCGAGGTAGCCCTTCAGGTTCCAGATCGCAAACGGCAGCGCCCCCGACACCATTGCAATCCCGACGCCAAGCAGCGAATTGCGCAACACAAAGATCTCGCTGCGGGCCGGGGCGAGGCCGCCGTAGATCAAACCTAGACTAATGACCAATCCCACTGCGCCGAAGAAATAGTTGCCCGGCCCAGCCGAGCCAAGCCGGATCGCCGGCACCACTGCGAACAGCGTGAGACCAAGCAGCATCAGGCCAGCGAGAATGAGCACAATACTCATAATCGCACTACTGATCCGAATGCTGTTGAGCAACGCAAAGAGCGGCGCAATCGTCGCCACGCTCGGCAAGACGGTGATTGCCAATACTGCAATCATCATAAACTGCCGGCCGGGGAACTTGAAGCGCGAAAAGGCATACGCCGCGCTGACGCCGATGAGAAGGGCAAAGGCCGATACCCCGCCGGCGAGGCGCAGGCTATTAAACGCCAGCTCGGCGAACGTCACCGGATTAGCGGTCGGGCGGTCAAGCACTTGCAAATAAGCTTGTAGCGACGCGCCGGGTGGAATCAGGTTCAGCTCGGTTGGGCGCGAAATATTGCGCGGATCGAGCGACATGCTCACAATCCAAAGCACCGGAAAGAGCACGGTTGCAGCGATAAACAGGCAAATCGCTTGCAGCACCAATTGCTGCCACCACTTTAAGCGGCGGCCGGCGGCGGTGCTGCCTGAACGGCGCTGAGTAGTCACACTAGACATCGTAGCTCTCCGTGGCGCGCGAAATCTTGTTGGTAATTAAGAAAATCGGGATCAGCACCAGCGCAATAATGACCGAAAATGCGGCGGCAACGCCATAGAGCTGGTTGACATTGATCAACTTAAATGCCTGCGTCACCATAATCTCGGTGCGTCCCAGCGGCCCACCGCCACTCATAAAATAGATCACGTGGAAGAGATTGAAGGTGGTGACAATGCCAACCATTGCCGCCGGCACCATCGCCGGGCGCAGCAGCGGTAGCGTAATCCGCCAGAACTGTTGCATGCTGGTCGCGCCATCAATGCTGGCCGCCTCGTACATCTCTTTCGGAATCGATTGCAGCGCGCCGGTGGCGACGATGGTCATAAACGGCCAACCCAGCCAGATATTGGCAATCAGCATCGCATAATAGCTGAGCGGCAGGCCAATGCCGGGAATGGGGTCTTGGATCTGGTTGAACCAACGAATCTGTACCGGATCGAGGCCAAAAGGCGTAATGAAGAGATTGATCAATTGATTGATCGAACCGTACTGATCATCAAACATATTACGCCAGACTGTGGCGACCACGATATTCGGCAATACCATCGGTAAAATATAAATTGCCCGATAGATTTTGCGCCCCCACAGCCCTTCCACGTTTAGCAAGACAGCAATAATAATGCCCAGCGCGACGTGAAACCCGACATTCGAGAAGGTCCACCACAAATTGAAGGCGAGCAAGCGCCAAAAATCAAAGTTACCGCCAAGGCGGGCAACAAATTGCGGGTTATTGGTGATAATATCAAGATAGTTCTTAAAACCGACAAACTGAGCTGGCCGGTAATTGGGCGGGGTGGTGCCGCCGGGGCCGAACGGGTTCAGCGTTTGCTTCCCCTCTTCCTTAATCACTCCATAATCGGTGAAAGACATCCAAACTTGGAAAGCCAGCGGGTAAAAGGTGACGACCATCATAATCACCAGTGCTGGCAGCAGATAGATGATCGGGGTGCGCAATTGTTTCCACCCCTCACGCAGAGCTGAACGTGGCGCTCGCGTCGTTGGTGAGGCCAGCTCTGGATTTGTGGTTGCCATACGGCTTCCTCCCCTGCGGTTGGAATGTGCAGATGTTGCGTATGATAACACTGCCAGACCCTCCCCTTGAGGGTCTGGCAGGCGCTTGCGCGACTTACTTGCCGTTGGCGGTATTCATCAATGCGCAGGCTTCGGTGATAGCAGCCTTGGGATCAGCGCCACCGTCGAGCACTTTGGTCATTGCGTCGCCGAACGGGCCCCAGTAGTTGTCGAGTTCGGGGATCTGTGGCCGCGGTACGCCGGTGGCCGACGCCTGCGCGAAGGCCTGCACCAGCGGATCGCTGATCTGCACCTTGGTGCTCACCGGCACGTGGCCGGCTTCATCGACGTAGACCTTCATCGATTCGGGGCTGGTCAGGAACATTGCCAACGCAACCGCACCTGCTACATTCTGGCTGTTGATGCTGACATAGAAGCCATCGACGCCGGTAAGCGGGCCGGCCGGCTTGGCGGCTCCCGGCATCGGAGCCACGCCGAGGTTGTCACCCAGCACGGCGCGGTAGTCACCCAGCACCCACGGGCCGTTGATAATCATGTCGGCCTTGCCGTCCTTGAACAGCGAGTCAGCTTGGCCGCCGTCGGTCGAGAAGGTGACAGTCGGTACTTCCTTCAGCGCCTTGAGGTAAGCGAACCACTCAGGGCCGCCAGCCTGATCGGCGATGCACTTGCCGTTGCTATCCATCAACTGGCCGCCAAACGCCTGCAACCAGCCAAAATTGTGGTAGGCATTCTGGTTGAGCACCAGCGTTTTGCCCTCCTTGACCAGCGCCAGCAGCTCGTCGGTGGTCGCCGGCGGGGTGGTGATCTTGCTCTTATTGTAGTAGAGCGCTACTGCCTTAAACGACTCAGGGATGCCGTACAGCTTACCGTTGAGTGACATCCCGGCGACGCCGGTCGGGGTGATATCGGTCAACATGCTCTGATATTCACTCAGATCGGCTAGCACCCCGGCCCGGATCTGGCTGCCAAGGCTGTCATTCGGCGCAATGAACATATCGGGGCCGCCGCCCGATGAGACCTCGTTGTTGAACTTATTGAAAATCTGATCAAACGGGATCTGGAGCACGTTAATTGTGGCCTGCGGGTAAGCGGCGCGGGCGCGATCAATCAACATGTTGATCGCCTTCTCTTCGGCGCTGCCGGTACCGTAGGCATGCCAGAGCGTGACGGTGCCGGTAACGGCCATACCGCCGGCGGCAGGTTGGGCGGGAGCAGTCGTGGCTTGAGCGGGAGCAGTCGTGGGTTGGGTGGCGGGAGCGGGTTGGCCGCAAGCGGCGAGGAGGGTGGCGAACAGGGCCAGCAATGCGAACAGTGCAAACGACAGGCGCTTCACACGTTTCTCCTTTGGCGGGGGCAGCAATGCCCGATAATCGGCAACTATACCATAACAACAATGATTATGATGGGTACCAATCAATCGCTATCGCTCGATATTGCACCTCCTTCTCTCCCGTGTTGCACGATGGTTAATTCGCGCCGGAGCTTGAGCAGCAAGCGGGTGAGCAACTCGCGCTCAGGTCCATCAAGCACAGCCCACCGTCGCACGAGCGATTCGCTATGCGCAGCGCGCACCTTGGCTAAGTGGGCTCGGCCATGCGCCGTTAGCCCGATCCGTTGCACGCGCCGATCACTCGGATCAGCGATGCGCTCGACTAAACCAAGAGAGCTGAGGCGGTCAATCAGACGGGTTGTGCTGCTTTTGTCAATCAACAAATGGACGCTCAGATCTGACAGCCGCACGCCATGGTGTTCAGCTAGCAGCAGCAGCGCCGCATACTGGGTAGGGTTGAGCTGGAATTGGCGCAGCACACGGCGGTCGCCATCATCCAGCAAGACGTAAACTTCTTGGATCATACGGTGCTGCTCGGTGCCGGATGGCGTCATAGACTTTCGGATAACTTCGTTGTCAACAAAATAGTTGTATAAACAATTATTGTAGGTGGGATTATAGCAGATGCGACAAGTATTTGTCAAGAGGGGTCGTGTGCGACGTTGATCTCAAGAACAATGTATAATACGGTCAACTTCGGTGATAACGATTTGTGATGTATTAGTATGGTAACCATCACCGTTCGCGATGTGGTGCGACTAGCGTTGCCGGAGGGCACTGCGGTCGTTGCCGGCGCTACCGGCTTGGGGCGTCAGGTCAGTTGGATTGCCACCCTCCGCGCTACGTTGCCGGCCTTTGCCGAACTTCGCGGTGGTGAACTCGCCTTGCTATCGGTTGAAGCGGCGCGTGCGCTCGATTCGCGGTTAACGTTAGCGGTGTTGGTGCGCCGCTTAGCACAGGCGCCGGTGCCAATTGCCGGCGTCGTTGCGCTGGGCGTGATCACACCCGAAGATCAGCAAGCGGCGGAAGAGGCCCGGCTGCCGTTGCTGCATCTGCCCGAGGGGGTCGATCTGCGTGAGGTCGAGCGTGAGATCACCCGCCTGATTACCGATTACGAAGCGCAGTTCGAGCGGCGGGCTGCCCAGCTCTACGATTTGCTTACCCAGCGTTCATTACAAGGTGGCGGGATTGGCGGCTTGCTCGATATTCTGCACGAGCGCACCGGTCAGAGTGTGGCATGTTATGCGCCGAATGGCGTGATCCGGGCACAACGCGGGCGCGGGCAGGCGCGACTGGCTTTGCAGGCGCTGCGTCCCTCTGGTCGTGGCGAAATGAATTTGCTCAACCAGCAAATCTGGGTCGAGCCGATTGGCAATAGTAGCGCACCAACCGGCTATGTCGCAATTGCCGGGGCGACGCTTGATCCGTGGGATCGCACGGCAGTGCAGCGTGGCGCGCTGGCATTAGCGCTCGAATTGGCCAAAGAACAAGCGGTGCAGGCTGCCGAAGAGCGGTTGCGCGGCGATTTTATTGCCAGTATTCTGGCTGGGCCGCCTGCCGATGTAGCCGCCGCGATCCAGCGTGGTCAAGAGTTGGGCTATACCCTTACGGCGCCTCATACGGCAGTGCTGGTGCATATTGATGATGCCAGCGCCGCGACGTTAGGCCGGGCCGCGGCCAATATTCAGAATGAGCTGAAACGGCTGAATATCAATGCACCTATCTCGCGGCGCGAGAGCAATGTGCTCTGCATGGTGCCCTCGCCGACGGTCAGCCGGGCGCGTGAGGTGGCCGAGCAGTTGCGCGAACGTTTGTTGTTCGATCATCCGAATGTGGTGCTTGCCATTGGCTCGCCGGCAGCGCATCTTTCTGAGTGGCGGCGCACCCTCGAAGAGGCTGAACAGGCGTTGAGCCTTGGCCGCCAGATTTTTGGTAACGATCGCGTGCTCGCGTTCGGCGATCTGGGTGTCTACCGTTTGCTCATTCGCTTACGTGAGACGCCGGAGCTGTGGTCGTTCTACCGCGAGACGCTTGCTAGCCTCGCTGAGTATGATAAGCGCCAGCACGCCGATCTGATTAAGACGCTTGAAGCCTATTTTAACAACCTCGGTAATCTGCGCGCTACTTCCGAGGCGTTGCACGTTCACCGCAATACGTTGCTCTACCGTATCGAGCGGATTAAGGAGATTAGCGGGATGGATCTCGATAACGCCGAGGAGCATTTTGCGCTCTGGTTGGCCGTGCGCGCACACCGGATTCTCTCGACCTTGGAAGAGGGGTGAGCAAGCGGGCGAAGGGGTTTGCGAGTTGATCGTGAGCAATGTCAGTAAGCGCACACTGTACCTATTCCCCACTCCCTACTTTCACGGTGTGCGATCACGTCCTAGGATGACCACGATCTCTGCCTCGCTATACACTCCCGCCGGTTGGCCAACGACCATCTCAGCGCCCAGCAGTTGGGCGAGCCGGCGGGCAGTAAAGGGGGCGTTACCGGCTTGATACACCACCGTGCGCGGATAGTCTCCCGGTGGCGCGTCGGCAGGGGCGAGGACCGTAAAGCCGTTGGCGCTCAGTTCTTCGCTGGTGCGGCGCGCTAGCCCTGCAACACTCGCCCCATTGAGCACCTGCACCCGCGCTCGTTCGCTCGCCTCTCCCGGCGGCGTCAGCCAGCGATTGACTAGCGCCGCCACGTTGTCGGCATCCCAGATCAGGTTGGTGCCGTTTTCACGCACAGCTACAGTGCCCGGCTCGATCCGGTAGCGGCCGATCAGCGCCGGGTCGAGGTTGGCGGCCAAGCGTCCCATTGCCAGTAAGGTGTCGAAGTTGGCCAGTGGCAGGGTGGTTAGAACTGCTGGCGTATCGCCGGTTTGGGTAACGGCATCGAGGATACGCGGCAGTAAGAGCATCCGCTCAAACCAGTTACGCTGCCGAATTTCACTAACAATCGCTTGCACGATTTGCTGTTGCCGTTCAGTGCGACCAAAATCGCTGTCAGCGTGGCGTGTGCGGGCGTAGATCAAGGCGCGCGCGCCATCCATCCGTTGCGGGCCGGCTTCAAAGACGACTTGCATGACGCCGTAGTCAGGGGTGGGGTAGGCCTCGTCGACGATCCGGCGCGGCACCTCGATCGTAATCCCGCCAAGGGCATCGATTAATGCAGCAAAGCCGTCAAAATCGATCTGCACGACGTAATCGACCCGCATGCTACGTTGCTCAAAGTTGAGAAACTGGCTGACCGTGTCGGCGGCGAACGCCATCCCGCCCTGTTCCGCGCTTACGCCATCGCCGTAGAGTTCGGTTGCGTGATAATAGCCGTAAGCGTAGGCGGCGTTGATCTTGCTGGGGCCACGGTTAGGCAGATCAACTTGTGTATCGCGCGGGATCGAAAGCAGGTTGGCCCAGCCTCCTATGCCATCGAGCCTCACGAGTATTAATGTGTCGCTGCGTATCCCCTCTTCGGGACGATCACGCCGGATGTCAACCCCAACAACCAAAATATTTGCGCCAAGCAATGGTGACGTAATGGCTGGCCCGCGTGGGTCGGCAACCACGATCCGTTGTGCCAGCCGGTGGATCTGCCAGTAGCCAAACCCGAGCGCCAGTGCAACGATTGCCAACATTCCTAGCGCGATCCAACCAAGTGACCATCGCCGCTTGGGTGTGACACGGCGCGGTGAGGTGCTTGGCGGTGGCAGCAAGCCTTGGCGAGAGTGTTTGTGCTCTATCCGGTGCATCACCAGCGTCGCGTCAGGGTAAGGCGAGCGGCTAGCCGGCGGGCGAGGCGGTTGGTTGGGTTGGTTATTCGACATAAGTAAACTCCGCAATAGATGGGTTATGGGATCGCCGCGACGTTGCTGGGCTAAACGACTCGGATCTTGGTATCCGCGAGCGCTCTAACTCTGCGTAATGTTCATCATCATACCGTATTGCTCCTGTGCTGTCATCAGACCGGAGTATAATGCTTAGGCAAGGATTATCAATTGCACTCGCAATAGTTAGCTTAAGGAGCGAATGATGGAAGTAGGACTGGTCGGTTTGGGCCGGATGGGCGCGAATATGGCGATTCGTTTGCGCCGCGGCGGCCACCGGGTGATTGTCTATAACCGCACTGTTGCCAAAGCGCGTGAATTGGCGGCTGAGCATGATCTGATCGCTGCGGAAGAGTTGGCCGATCTGGTGGCGATGCTTACCCCGCCGCGCGTCGTTTGGTTGATGTTGCCGGCTGGCGCTGCCACCGACGAGCATCTGGCCGCGCTGACACCACTGCTTGCGTCGGGTGACATTGTGATCGATGGTGCCAACAATAATTATAAGGCGAGCATTGCCCACGCCGAGCAATTGGCGGCGCATGGGTTGCGGTTTCTCGATATTGGCGTCAGCGGCGGGATTTGGGGCTTACAGGTCGGCTACTGCATGATGGTCGGCGGCGACGAAGAGACGTTCCGCTACGTTGAACCGCTCTTGCAGACGCTGGCCCCGCCGGATGGCTATCTGCTCTGCGGGCCGCATGGGGCCGGTCATTTCGTCAAAATGATTCACAACGGCATCGAGTATGGCATGATGCAGGCCTATGCCGAAGGCTTTGAGATTTTGCGCCAGTCGCGCTACGATTTTGATCTGGCCAAGATTAGCCATCTCTGGAATCAGGGCAGTGTCGTGCGCTCGTGGTTGTTGGAATTGGCTGAGCGCGCGTTCAGTGATGATGCCAATCTGAGTAGCATCCGCGGTTATGTCGAAGATAGTGGTGAAGGACGGTGGACGGTGCAAGAGAGCATTGATCTCGCTGTGCCGGCGCCGATCATTACGCTCTCGTTGCAGATGCGCTTCCGCTCGCGCCAAGAAGACAGCTTTAGCGCCAAGGTGCTGGCCGCGCTGCGCCAACAGTTCGGCGGTCACGCGGTTAAGAAGGCGGAGTAAAGCCATATATATTGCAGAGGTCGCGGTAGACGCGGCGGGAAAGACAAGAGGATGGTGTTCGGCGCTGGGAGGTTGCCCTCCAGTAGTTCATCAAACATCTCTCGCCCTCTGCGATCTCTGAGGTCAAACATCAAGCACGGAGCGAGCACATGGCGACGCCTGTTTTGGATAATCCGCTGCGGGCCGGGTTGCGCATTGGCCGCACGCCCGAACCTTGCACGATGGTCATTTTCGGCGCCAGCGGCGATTTGACCAGCCGCAAATTGGTGCCGGCACTCTACAATCTGGCCCGCGAGCGCCGCTTGCCCGGCGGTTTTTCAGTCGTCGGTTTCGCCCGCCGCGATTGGAGCGACGATTATTTTCGCGATCTGCTGCGCGAGGCGGTCAATGCTAATTCGCGTTCAGGGCCGGTTGATCCCGAATTATGGGCTAGCTTCGCCCAAGGGATTCAATACCATCGCGGCAGCTTTGACGACGCTGATGCCTACACCAGTTTGGCTGCGCGACTGGCGGTGATTGACGCTGAACGCGGCACGTCTGGCAATCGCGTCTTCTATCTAGCGACGCCGCCCAAAGCCTATCCCACGATTGTTGCCCAGCTTGGCGCCCACGGCCTAGCTCACTCGAACGGATGGACGCGCATTATCATCGAGAAGCCGTTTGGTCATGATCTCGCTAGCGCGCAGGCCCTTAACACCGAGGTGTTGTCGGTCTTTCGCGAAGATCAAGTCTACCGCATCGATCACTATCTCGGTAAAGAGACGGTGCAGAATATTTTGATCTTTCGCTTCGCTAACGGCATCTTCGAGCCGATTTGGAACCGGAGCCACATCGATCACGTGCAGATTACCGTTGCCGAAACCATCGGGGTTGAGGATCGCGGAGGGTATTACGATACCTCCGGCGCGCTGCGCGACATGATCCAAAACCACTTGATGCAGTTGCTGTGTCTGGTAGCGATGGAACCGCCGTCGCTCTACGACGCCGATGCGGTGCGTGATGAGAAGGTCAAGGTGTTGCGCGCGGTGCGCCCGTTGTCGGTCAACGATACGGTGCGCGGCCAGTACGGGCCGGGCAGTGCCAATGGCTTGCCGGTGCGCGGCTACCGCGAAGAGAAGGGAGTATCGCCCACTTCGCAAACCGAGACCTACGTGGCGTTGAAGCTGTTTATTGACAATTGGCGCTGGGCCGGAGTGCCATTCTACCTACGCAGCGGCAAACGGTTACCGCGGCGGGTGAGCGAGATTGCAATTCAGTTCAAGGCGGCGCCGACGATGATCTTTGCCGATACGCCGCTCAACGACCTCGATCCGAACGTCTTGGCGATCAAGATCCAGCCTGATGAAGGGATTTCACTCAAATTCAGCTCGAAAACTCCCGGCCAGTCCCAGATCCGTCCAGTGACGATGGATTTTCGCTACGGCGCATCGTTTGGCGTCACTTCACCAGAAGCCTACGAGCGGCTGTTGCTCGATTGTATGCTGGGCGATGGTACCCTCTTTACCCGCCGTGACGAAGTTGAAACTAGTTGGGCGCTATTGACGCCGGTCTTGCAGGCTTGGGCTAAAGGCCCGCCGCAGCCGTTCCCCAATTATGAAGCCGGCAGTTGGGGGCCGGCGGCAGCCGATGAATATATCGCCCGCGATGGCCGGTCGTGGCGGCGACTATAAGACGGAGATGGTATGAGCGAAGGGGCAATCGATATCAATGCGATCGAGCGCGAATTGCGCCAGATGTGGCAAGAGCAAGCGACGCATCCTGACGCTGGCGGGCAAGCGGTGATTCGGGCGTTGACGCTCAATCTGATTGTGCGCGCGCCTGATGATGATTGGGCCGAACAAGCCTTAGCGGTGGCGCCGGCACTCACTGCGCAACATCCCAACCGTACCGTGATTGTGATTGACCGGCCCGGCCCGGCGACCGAGTTGCAAGCAAACGCACAGGCGCTTTGCACGCTGACTAATGCTGGCCGCACGCAGGTCTGTGGTGAGCAAGTGACAATTAGTGCCCGCGGCGCGCCCGCTGGACAACTGGCCAGCCTCGTGTTGCCGCTGCTGGTGCCCGATTTGCCTGTGGTACTGTGGGCGCCCGGCCCGCAGCCCTTCGCCCAGCCGTTGGTACAACGGCTCTACCGGCTCTGCGACCGGCTCATCGTCGATTCGACCACCTTTGCCGATCCGTTGCGAGAATTGGCCGAGTTGGCCGCTTTTGAACAGACAGCCAACGGAGCGCCGGCGGTGAGTGATTTGGGGTGGACACGCCTGACTCCGTGGCGTGAATTGACGGCCCAATTCTTTGATACTCGCCCCTTTTTGCCGCACTTGCACCGGATCGACGAGATCATAATCGAATACGCCGCCGGCAACCGTCCGAATCCGGTGGCAGCGCTGCTCTTTGTCGGCTGGTTGGCTAGTTGTTTGAAATGGACGCCGTTGGAAGATGCGGTGGGGATTGAGGGCGAAACCATCCAAATCTACCTGCGACGACCAGCGGTGGGCGTGGGGCCGACGGCTATCCGGCTGGTGAGCGTGGCAATTCGGCCCGTCGATCTCGCCGGCGTTGAGGGGCTGGCCCGGTTGGTACTGCGGGCGGTGGATAATCAGCAGGCGGAGTTTGTTGTGAAATTGACGAGTGATGCCGGGCATGCTTGCACGCGAGCCACCATCGCTGGCGCGCATCCGATCGAGCGCACGGCAACGATTGATCGGCCAGCGCTGGCCGACCTGCTCAGCAGCGAACTACGACTGCTCAGCCGCGACCGCACCTTTGCCGCAGCGCTGCATGTGGCTGGAGGGCTGGCGCGACGTTTGGTGTTGCCATAGCGGGAGATCCGCTATAATGCTTCACCAACCGTATGGATCAGACAAGGATCGCGCTGATGTTTCCGTTTCAAGAACTCTTCCTTAGCCCGCTCGGTGTTGGCATCATTATCTTGATGTTGTTGATTGAATGGCAGGCGATGGTGCAGATCAAATGGCAACCGCTCTTTCGCGCTTTGGGTGATGTGGTGGTTGCCAGTATTGTGTCATCAGTGGTGATTGTGCTGCTGGGCCAATTGCTGTTGGCGTTAGAAAACCCATTGTTTGTGATTGTCGGGGCATTTGTAGTGGCGGTGCTGGTGGAGGGTTTCGTGTTGATGCTGATCCGCAAACGCAAGGCTGCCCCTAGTTATATGGCGGCGCTGATTGCGAATGTGGTGTCGTTTATCTTTTTGTTGATCTTTTATTTGTCGTTTTTGGCGATGTAGCGGGGCGGCAAGGCCCTGCGGTGATCGGGCAGGGCCTTGTTCTCTTGTCATTGCGACAGTGCGGCAGCGCCCGAAGCAATCTCTCGCTTGGACGGGAAGAGTGACTGAGTGCATCTCTCCCGGGGGTGGCCAAGATTGCTTCGCCGTGCGGGGAATGTGCGGTATTGCCCCGCTGCGGCTCGCAATGACAAGCGGGGAGTGGTGATGCCCCCATTTTAGCCTTCCCCCTGCGGGGAAAGGGAGTTGGACATTCCCCTTCTCTCGTGGGGTTACAGGGTTGACAGCGCATTTGGTTCAGCTTCGGCCCGGCCCTGAAGGGCCGGACTATGTTGACAAAGCCTGCTGCGCAGGCTACTGGCCCTCACCCCCCCGGCCCCCTCTTCCACCTGACGGCGGGAGAGGGGGAGCCGCCTTGGTTGCGAGAGAGGCATCGTCGAGCGGAAAACAGAAACGCCCCTCTCCCGTGTTGCGGGAGAGGGGCTGGGGATCGGTTGTAAGCGTGATCTTACCGCTTCTTCCCCCGCGGTACCGCTTGGGGACTGCGCCCGCGTTGTGTGGCGGGGCCGTTTGGCGGCAGCTTGCCGCTATCAATTACCGCCTTAATCTTGGCCGCCTCTTCGGCGATAGCTGGGTTAGCCGGACGCACTGGCTTAGCTGGCGCAGGTGGTGTCACTGGCGTTGCATTTCCCAGATTGGCCAGCTCGTGCTCGCGACCCAAGTGGCAATGCTTGAACTTCTTGCCACTACCGCACGGGCAGGGATCGTTGCGCCCGATCTGCGGCGTTGAACGGCGTTGGGGTTTGTGTGACTGCTCGACTTCGCTGCTGCCGCCAGCGACCTGCGCCGTTGCCAAGCGGCGGGCCTGCTCTTCAGCGATCTGGCGCAGATAGGCTTCGTATTGGAACGACGCCGGGATGACGTTGTAAACAATGTCGCGGGCGATGTTCTCTTTTAGTTCGTCGAACATGCGGAACGACTCGCGCTTAAATTCGACCAAGGGGTCTTTCTGCGCGTAGGCCTGCAAGAGAATATTCTGCCGCAACTCGTCCATCGCGGTCAGATAATCGACCCACTGGCGGTCAATTGCACCTAACATCA
Source organism: uncultured Chloroflexus sp. (assembly GCF_938091255.1). NCBI lineage: Bacteria > Bacillati > Chloroflexota > Chloroflexia > Chloroflexales > Chloroflexaceae > Chloroflexus > uncultured Chloroflexus sp. Next base: position 77,535 of record NZ_CALLJH010000021.1, on the reverse strand, counting down.
CCCGCCGTTCGACTGTGCGCATCACTTCCGGGGTAATTGCCTTCTCACGCTCGGCATAAGTCGTCTCAAGATGGTCGAGCAGGAATTGCTCAATCTGCTCTTTCTTCTGCCCCTTTAGCGTCTCGGCGGTGACGGTTGGCGGCAGGGTCGGGTTGATCCGGCGATACGCGCGCAGTACTTCAGTCAACTCAAGTTCATCGGGTTCATCGCTCAGATGATCGTCGATCTGGCGCTGGATCTCTTCGGCCATCAGATCGAGCACCCGCTCGCGCATATCGGCTTCGTCGAGGATGGCCTTGCGGTCAGCGTAGATAATCTGGCGCTGCTTGTTCATCACGTCGTCAAACTCGACGGTGTGCTTACGGGCATCGAAGTTGTAGCCCTCGACGCGAGTCTGCGCGCCTTCGATCGTGCGATCGAGCAAGCCGGCTTGCAGTGGCACATCTGAACCGACATAGCGCTCCATCAATCCTCTGATGCGATCCACAGGCCCAAACCGGCGCAGTAATTCATCTTCGAGCGAGAGGAAGAAGCGGGATGAGCCGGGATCGCCTTGGCGACCGGCGCGCCCGCGCAACTGATTATCGATCCGGCGCGCTTCGTGCCGCTCGGTGCCGATCACGTGTAGACCGCCGAGCTTGCGCACCTCCTCACCTTCGGCCTCGGTCAACGCCTTGGCCTTCTCCCACGCTGCTCGCTTCTGTTCAGGAGTGGCCGTTTCAAGCGTTAATCCCTCTTTGCGCAAAAACTCTTCGACTAAACCATCAGGATTCCCACCGAGCAGAATGTCGGTACCGCGACCAGCCATATTGGTGGCGACTGTCACTGCTCCCTTGCGCCCGGCCTGCGCTACAATTGCCGCCTCACGTTCGTGGTGTTTGGCGTTGAGCACATTGTGCGGGATGCCGGCCTGCTTGAGCATGGCGCTGATCCGCTCGGAGGTTTCGACCGACGTGGTACCGATCAGCACTGGTCGGCCAATCTCGTGCATTTCTTGCACTTCGCGCAGCACAGCGTTGAATTTCGCCTCTTCGGTGGCGTATATCTGGTCGGGCAGATCCTCGCGGATCATCGGTTTGTGCGTCGGAATGACCACCACATCGAGATTGTAAATCTTGGCAAACTCTTCCCGCTCGGTATAGGCCGTACCGGTCATCCCGGCCAGCTTCTTATACATGCGGAAGTAGTTTTGGAAGGTGATGGTAGCCAGCGTCACGTTCTCGTTCTTGATCGCCACCCCTTCCTTCGCCTCGATCGCCTGATGCAGGCCATCGCTCCAGCGCCGGCCCGGCATTGCGCGCCCGGTGAATTCATCGATAATCACCACTTCACCGTTTGGGGTCACCATATAATCACGGTCGCGCTGATAGATGAATTGCGCTTTGAGTGCATTCTCAACGTAGTGAGTCTTTTCATAATGTTCAGGATCGAACAGACTCTCACCGGCAGGGATGCGCAGCAAACGTTCGAGCTTCTCAATACCCTTTTCGCTCAAGTAGATGCTCTTGGTGCGCTCATCGACAAAAAAGTCGCCGTCCGGTTCTAGCCCTTCCTCTTTCACCTGCTTGGCCGTCACCGTCGAGCGGCGCAACTGGCGCACGAGTTGGGCCATCTGGCGGTAGAGATCCGACGATTTCTGCGCCGGGCCAGAGATGATCAACGGCGTGCGCGCTTCGTCGATCAAGATGTTGTCAACCTCGTCAATGATGGCGTAGTGTAGCTCGCGCTGCACAAGCTGCGACTTCTCATACGCCATGTTGTCGCGCAGATAGTCGAAGCCGAACTCGTTGTTGGTGCCGTAGGTGATGTCGGCCAAATAGGCTTCGCGACGGGTGCATGGTCGCCAATGGACAAGCCGCTGATCTTCGGGGTTGGCGTTCGGATCGATATAATCGGGATCGTACAACGCGCTCTGTTCGTGGGCGATAAAGCCGACCGAGAGACCGAGGAAGTGGTAAATCGGCCCCATCCAGCCTGCGCCGACCTTGGCCAGATAGTCGTTAACCGTCACCAGATGCGCGCCTTTGCCTTCGAGCGCGTTGAGGTAGAGCGGCAAAGTAGCCACCAACGTCTTACCTTCGCCGGTTTTCATCTCGGCGATCTTGCCTTGGTGCAGCACAATACCGCCGATCAACTGCACATCATAGTGGCGCAGCCCGATCGTGCGTGACGCTGCTTCGCGCACAGTAGCAAACGCTTCGGGCAAAATATCATCAAGCGTCTCGCCATCGGCGAGACGCTGGCGGAATTCATCAGTCTTCGCACGCAGCTCGGCGTCGCTCAACTTGGCGAATTCGGGGCCAAGTTGGTTAATCTCTTCCACTATTGGCTGCAGCCGGCGTATCTCTTTCTCGTTGCTGTCACCCAGCAACCGCCGGAGAAAATTCAACATATCAACTCCTTCATCATCCTGCCGGAATGCGGACGCTTTGCGCTCAGCAGGGGACAAAATGGATTGTACGGACGACGCACTGCGTCGCCCCACTTCTCCAACTCATTATATCATTGCCGCCTCTTGCGGTGATGAGTTTGAGAGGGGTAGAGGGTATGCGTACACTAAGTAACGCACCTTGTTGCTCCACTCCTTCTATTCATTTCATTATATCATTGCTACCCATCTCGGCGATGACCTGCTCAAATACTGCGACCACCCGTGGATCGAAGTGGCTCCCAGCCTGTTCACGGATGTACGCTAGCGCCCGTTCACGCGACCACGCAGTCCGGTAGGGCCGGTCGCTGGTCAGAGCGTCATAGACATCGGCTACCGCGAAGATACGCGCAGCAAGTGGAATCTCCTCACCGCGCAGACCGCGCGGGTAACCGGTGCCGTCCCATTTTTCGTGGTGGCACCACGGAATATCAAGCGCAGGCGTGAGAAAGGCAATCGGACGTAAGAGTTCAACGGCGAGGGTGGGATGGGTGCGCATAATTGCCCACTCTTCATCGTTGAGTGGGCCGGGCTTGAGCAAGATCGCGTCGGGAATGCCCATCTTGCCGATGTCGTGTAACAGCGCGCCGCGGCGCACGTGCAGCAGCTCTTCCTCGCTGAAGCCCATGCGCGCAGCAATCCGCACCGTCAATTCGGTCACGCGGCGCGAATGACCTTCCGTCTCGCGGTCACGCAGATCGAGAGCGTGTGACCAGCCTTCAATCGTGGCATCGTAGGCTGCGCGCAGTTCGGTATTCGCCGCACGTAACTGATCGAACAGATCGGTGCGGTGCAGAGCATTAGCAGCTAATTCAGCAATGTCATTCAACAAATCGAGTTCGGCTTCACTCAACGGGGCGGCCCGCTTGAGCACCAATATGCCAACCAAGCGGTTTGCGGCCTGCAGTGGTACTCCGATGACCGTCTGTTCGGTTTCGTGAAGCAACCGCGTGACGTTGAGCGGCCCGTTGACGTTTCTGAACTGAGCAGCCAGCATTGCCAGAACGTCCGGCTGTTGTGCGAGTATCGCCAAACTGCTCAGCGCAAGATCAACGTGTAACCGCTCGCCATCTGGCCGTAACAGCGCGATGCTTTCGGCTTGAAACACTTCGCACACTTGCCCAAGTAAAATCGGCGTCAATTCGGCCCAAGATTGCGCCCGGCGTAGGGCTGTCCCAATTGCCGCTAAAGTAGTGCGGCGCTGTTCGCGGGCTACTTGTTCGGAAATATCTTGCTTGATCGCGATAAAGTGGCTGATCACGCCGTCCTCATTCGCCACCGGCGTAATCGTCATCTCTTCGTGGTAGAGGCTGCCGTCTTTACGACGATTCATGAGACGGCCATGCCATGGCTTCCCCGCCAAAATCTGATCCCAGAGCGCCGCGTAAAAAGCCTGATCTTGCTTCCCTGAGCGCAAAAGGCGGGTTGACTGACCGATGGCTTCGGCTGCTTCATAGCCGGTAAGTGTGGTGAAGGCCGGATTGACCCATTCGATAATCCCGTTGCGGTCAGCGATCATAATCGCGTTGGCGGCGTCGTTAAGGGCTTGAGCTTGCAGCCGGAGGCGCTCGTTTTGTTGGTGGAGTTGGGCGCGGTAGTGGGCGTTTTCCAACACAACTGGCAATTGGCTGAGAAAGCCTTCCCGTTTGATGATGTAATCGGCCACACCGAGCCGTAATGCTTGTAAGGGAAACTCCTCGTTGCCCGGCTGGGCCATCACAATGATCGGTTGAGTGAGCCGGCGAAATTGGAGCAGTTCTTTCACCAGATCGAGCATTGCTAAGCGTGGTTGCGCGCAGTCGATCAGCACCAGATCACCGGCAGAGTGGCCTCGGGCCAAATTGTGTAAAAACGCGCGCTGACCGCGCATCGGCACACAGTGCAGGTGGGGGGCGATGCGTTGCAGATAGTGGATCGTTGCTTCGCTGTCGGTCGCGCCGAATTCAATATAGGTGACGGTAATCGTCTGACTGCGCCGTGCTTGCTGGGAATGAAAACGCTGGCACGCCTGTTCGATGATCGCGCCGATCCGGTCGAGATAGTCATCGCGCTTGATGACATAATCATCGGCGCCGGCTTTCAGTGCGCTAATCACCATGTGATCGCCGCCCCCGCCTGTCAGGATAATCACTGCCAGCGGCAGATGGTGCGACCTCATGTAGGCGAGCAGATCGAGGCCATCGCCATCACGGAGGTGTAAGTCGAGAATCACCCCGTCATAGGTTATCGCAGTTGTTGAGAGGTTGTTGAGATGGGCGTATGCAGCTTGATACGAATCGATGTGCGTGATCTTGATCTTAGCATCGTGCAGCAGCATCGCGCGCCGGAAGAGATCGGCGTCAAAGGGATTATCTTCTATTAGCAACAAATGCAGGTGATGCGGTGGCATTTGGGATCTCCAAATAGAAAATTGCGCCGGCACCGGGGCTGCTCTCGGCCCAGACCCGGCCACCCATGCGTTCAATCGCTTTTTGCACGATAGCTAAACCAACTCCGGAACCGGGATACGCATCTTGGGGGTGCAAGCGTTGAAAAATGGCAAAAATTCGCTCGTGATGGCGCATGTCAAACCCGATCCCGTTATCTTTGACCCATAATCGTACTGCATCGCCTACAGCTTCTGTGCCAATTGTCAGCCGTGGTTGAGGGATGGGGGCCGTAAATTTTAGCGCGTTGTCGATCAGGTTACGTAGCGCTAAAGTGATGCCGATCTCGTCGCCGCGCATCACCGGACAGCGAATATCCCGCTCGACAGTGACGCCGCGGGTCTCGATTTGATCAGTGTGAACGGCCAAAATCTCTTCGATGATGGATTCAAGGTTAATCTCAGCATATTCAAGCACTTTGCGCTCAATGTGGGTATAGGCAAGTAAATCGTCAATAAGCTGGTTTATTTGGGTTGTTGCAGTGCGAATACTGTTCAGGCATTGTTTGCCGTCATCGTCGAGCCGGTGAGCATGAAAGCGCAAGAGGAGTTGGCTATAGCCTTCAATGACGCGTAGCGGCGCTTTGAGGTCGTGCGAGATCATCGCGGTAAAGGTTTCAAGCTCTTGATTAATCTGGCTCAATTCGGCATTCGCAGCCTGCAACGGCGCAGTATGTTCGGCAATGCGTTGCTCGAGCGAGGTATTGAGGGCGCGTAATTCATCGTTGACACGTTGGGATTGCTTGAGCGTGTTCCACCGTTCCCATCCCAGCCAACCGGCCATTACTAACACAAATAACCAGCCTTTGGCCGTCTGCCAGCTGGTCAAGCTCTCTATGTCGCTGATAATAAACGCGAGGATCCGGTCAGAGAAGGCAATCCATGCTCCGCCGATAATCGTGTACCAAAACGCTAATCGCAGAGCACTTAGCGCCGGATCGGCGCTCTGCCAAATATGGCGCAGATGTGCGAGCGACATAATCCCATCCTGCAATGCGTGTGCAGCAAGCACGTATAAGTTGAGTCATCGAACGGGGATGTGCTCTAACGAGAAGAGCTTAAATTATCATAGCACATTGGATTACGTGATGCTATGCTACAATCGCGAGTGGTTGCGCAGCCTGCGCTAGTGTGACAGTATGGCGAAGGAGGCGGCATGGCAAAGGCTGGAGTGCTTTATATTGGTGCCGATAATGGTCTGTACGTCTTCAGCGATCCGGGTGGCACGGGCCGTTGGCGCTTGTTACCTGATGTATCATTAGCCGGTGAACAAGTGATTGCATTGGTTGCCGCCGATTCGCTGAGTTTGGTGGTGGCAACGAAGCAGGCCTTTTTGCGCAGTGATGATGGTGGCCGGCAGTGGTATGAGGCCGATGCCGAGGATCGGGCGTTGTTTCATTTTCTCGCCAGTGATCGCTTGCCGGTAGCAACCGTGCAGGGGATGGGGGTCTGGCGTAATGCCGATGTGGGGTTGCCAGACGTTCGTTTGCTGGCGGTGTTGTCAGGGAAACAAGAGGTGTTGCTGGCAGCGGTCGCTGATGGCACGCGCGTTATGCGTAGCGAGGATGGCGGCAAGACGTGGCAGGAAGTGACCGGTGCATGGCAAGGTGCGCTCAGCGCATTTGCACCGAGCACCTACCATATTGATGTGGTATGGGCCGGTACCGATACCGGCCAGATTTGGCGCAGCGACGATCGCGGGCGCACATGGCAGCAGGTGGGCAGCATCCCGTCACCGGTGCGCTGTCTCGCCGCGGTGCGGGTGGCGTGAGGCCGGATCATCCATAAAAATCCGTATACCCTTCACGATCAAGCCGGGCTAACATCTGTTCGAGCCGGGCTGCGCTGCGCAGGAGCCTTCCCTCACAAAGCGCATGCAGCCCGCGCAGCGCCTGTCGGAAGCGTGGGGTGTCATCGCCGCGCAAGCGTGGCAAGAGGCGCTGGAGCATCTGCATGTCTAATGCCTCGAAGGCGCTCATGCTGCTGGCTTGTTCGATGAATCGAAGCGTTTCACCCAAAGCCCGATACCCCGCTGGTTTGCCTGCCGCTGCCATGTGGGTCTGGATCGCTGCCAGCATCTGCCAAATCTGGTCGTCGATGGAGCCTTGATATACGGCGCGGAAGCGGTTGAGATCAACGCTCCCTAGTTCGAGCAGGTTGGCCCGATCGAGCACTTTGTCGCTGAGCAGGAAGGTGCTTTCATCGACGTTGACGGTACCGATCAGGCGCAGGTTGGCCGGCAAGCGCAATGGGTTGCGCACCACCCCGCCGCTGGCCAGCGGCGTTTCGGCCAGCGGTGTGCCGAGATCGATCAGCCCCTCGGCAGTCTCCATCGCCGAGAGGATCGGCGCCAAATAGTATTCGGGCCGGGCCAGATTCATTTCGTCGAGGCAGACGATGTAGGTCTGATCAGGGTCGGCGGCGGCCTTGAGCACGTGGCGCAGAAATGCGGTCGGCTGGTAGAGACCGGTGAGCGTGTTGTAGTAGCCGAGCAGATCGCGGGCGCTGTGCCAGTCGGGTTGCACCGCTACCAGCAGGTAGATGGGGTTTGTTTGGCCTTCATCTGCTCCAATCAACGCATCGGCGTACAACCGGGTGAGCCACGTCTTGCCGCTGCCGCTCGGCCCGGCCAGAATCACGAGGGGCCGCGCTTGCACCGCCAGATGGAACGCTTCCAAAATACGTTCATCAATCACCATCCCCCGTCGGCGAATCGCAGCGGCGATCTGCGCGAATGGCGGCAATCCGGTGTGATAGCGTTCTGGCGCCTCGCGCAAGGTAGGGGTTGTCGCCAGCTCGATCTCGGCCAGTTCCATCAACGCTTCATTGAGCGGCAGCAATGTGCAGAGATCATCGATCAGCCGCTCGTCGGGCGGCAGATTGTCCCAAGGATAGACGAAGCCTGCCCACAGGTATTGGGCTTGCCGTTGCGCCAGATAGTGATCGACCCAGCGCATTTCCGGCGCGGGCGGGCGGCGACTGGCAAACCGCGCCTGCCCTTCCGTGCCGATCCGGTCGATCAGCTCTTCCCACAACGGGCGCGCTTCGCGCCACAGCCGGGCTAGTTGCGGTCGCCGCACTCCCCATAGTTGCAGACCCACCGTGACCGTGCGTTCAACCCCGCTCACCGTCAGCATAACGCCGGCCCCACGCGGTGGTCGGTCGAAAGCGAACCAGTAGTCTTCGATCGGATCGCGCCGGCCCTTGCCGCGATCAATCGCGCGCCGCGCCTTAAAACTCAACTCGTACAACGGCCATTGCCGGGGCAAGAGCGTTGCCGCCCGTTCAGACGCACGGTTGGCCAACGCCAGCATTTCGGGGTGCAACCAACGTTGCACCGCTTGCCAGCGCTCGCTCACGCCGGGTTGCAGCAAAGCTTGCAGCGCGGAAGGCGAAAATGGCATCAGGCAGTCGGTGGTCGCAAATAAAACTGTGGATCAAGCCCCGGCTCAGGATCGCTTGGCGTTGGCGGAAGGACTGTTGCTAACTGCGGAAGTATCTCGCGCAGCTCGCCGCTCATAGCCGCAATCACCTCTTCCACCGCCTCAGCCTGCAATCGTTCCACCGGGAAGAGCCGGGTTACCGTTAATTGCGCCAGTGTCGGCGCCTGTTCACTGCTTAAGCGGAGGACGCCGTTGATCTCGAAGTTGTCCTCGATGTCAGCACGGCGCGCAAAGAGATCGAGGATCTTGGCGGTTGCATGCTCAAAATCCGCCGCCTGCTGTTCGGCATCGCTCAGTGGCAGGAAGTAGGTCACATCAAATGCCATTGGACTAGCGCGCTGCATCGTGCGCAGCCGCTCGGCAACAATCTGGTTGAGCGCATCAATGATTGGTTGGCCGTGCAGTGAGGCAATGGTCAGCTCCGCCGGCCAGTGGATGCTCACCACAGCGCGCAATGGCGGTTGCGCCCATGCGCCGGTTTTATCAGCATGCGGTGGCAAACAGGTCACGTGCAGGCTGCGCCCCAACGTGTGAACGTCAAGCAGTTCTTGGGTGTGAACAATGTTGATCTGGTGTTGCTCGAGGCTTTCGATCAACAGGGCAATCAATTGCTCGTAGGTGAGCATAGGCCATCCTCTGGCGTAGGCAGATGGTACTGGTATGTGGGATTATACCACCGGTTATGTCGCCAGTTTGCGTTGGTTTGATTTCCATTGTGTGGAGCAGGAGATTGGTTCAGGCGCTGCGCGCCCTTGCACTGACAAAGAGAATGTCTCCTTCCCTTCTCTCCCCTCCGGGGAGAGGGCTGGAGCGAGGGGTGCGCTCTCCAGCGGGCGAGAGGGCATATATCGCGTACTGCGCATGGCGGGGGCGGAATTCATTCTACCCTCCTGATACAGCGCGCGCATTCCAAAGGAGGGAATTGATTTCGCCCCATACCCCCTAACAGGGTAGGACAAGTTCCAAACTCGCTCTTAGCCATTCACCACTCCCCTTCATCCTTACCTCTTATCTCCTCTGGTATAATACATCTTGCTGTGTAACCAACACCTGAAACCACAATGGCAGTTCAATCACTCTACCGCAAATGGCGTTCCCAAACCTTTGCCGAACTGGTGGGGCAAGAGCATGTGGTGCAGACGCTGCGCAATGCGATTGCCGAAGACCGGGTCGGCCATGCCTATCTGTTTACCGGGCCGCGCGGTGTTGGGAAGACGACCATGGCCCGTTTGTTGGCCAAGGCGGTGAACTGTCTCCATCCCGATCCCGCCGCTCGTCCATGCGGGACGTGCGAGATGTGTACGACGATTGCCGAAGGCCGTGCCGTTGACGTGATCGAAATGGATGCTGCTTCCCATACGAGCGTCGAGGATGCACGCGAGATTATCGAGCGAGTGCAGTTTCGTCCCAGTGTCGCTCGCATGAAGGTCTATATTATTGACGAGACCCACATGCTTTCGACGGCGGCGTTTAATGCGTTACTCAAGACCCTTGAGGAACCGCCTGATCATGCGCTGTTTATTCTCGCCACCACTGAAGTGCATAAGGTGCCGGCGACGATTTTGTCGCGCTGCCAGCGCTTTACCTTCGTCCGCCATAGCGTGACCTCAATGGCGGCCCACGTGCGCCGGATTGCCGCCGCTGAGGGGATTGCGCTGGCCGATGGCGCTCCCGAAGCGATTGCTCGTGCTGCGACCGGCAGTATGCGCGATGCACTCGGTATTCTCGAACAGTTGGCTTCGTTCGTCGAGGGGCCGATCACGCTGCACCACGTGCAACGTCTGCTCGGTATGACTGCCGCTGCCGAGGTTGATGCCTTGATCGCAGCCTTGCTTGCCGCTGACCTGACCGCCGCGCTGCGCGCGGTCAATGCGGTGGCGAATCAGGGCGCCGATCTGCGCCAGTTTGCTCGCGATCTGGTGGAACGGCTGCGCGCGGTGATGTTGCTTAAGGCTACCGGCGATCGCACGTTGCTCGATCTCGGCGACGATGAGGCGGCGCAGTTGGCGCAATGGGCGCAGCAGGCCGAGATGACAGCGCTCGTGCAGTGGGTTAAGCTGTTTAGCAATCTCGATTACCAGTTGCGCACGACGCCCTACGGCCATCTGCCACTCGAAGTAGCCGTGGTTGAAGCGTTGCTCGCTCCCGCCCCTGCGGCCCAACCGGCGGCTCCGCGCCCGCAACCGGCCCGGCCTCAGCCGGCAGCGCCAGTTGTCGCGCCCCGCTCGCAACCAGTTGTGCCCGCTGAACCGCCCCGCCCGTCGGTTGCCAGCCAACGAGCCCCTGCCGATTCGCCGCCGGTTGCACCATCGCCGCCATCTGAACCGGCTATGCCCGCGCCCGCACCTGTCGCCGACCCGCCGCCTCCGCCGCCGGCAGCGTGGGTAGCGGCCCAACAGGCTCGCCCGCCGGCTGATCCGGCAGTCGCTCGCGCCGCTGATGCCGAGCTGTCCTTGCTCGAACAACTCGAAGCAACGTGGGAAGAATTTAAGCGCGATGTCCGCCCGCGCAGTCCGACCGTGCAGGCGTTGCTCAATAGCGCCCGCCCCTATGATGTCGAAGGGAATACTATTGTCTTGCTGGTGTCGTCTTCATTTCATAAAGAGCGGCTGGAAGAGCCGAAAAATCGGGCGATCATCGAAGAGGTGCTGCGCCGCCGGTTAGGCAAGGTCTATGCTGTCCGCTGCACGATTGAAGGAAAATCGGTCGAACCTACCGATCTCCGTGGCAAGATCCGCGAGGCGCGCAAAGACGAATTGGTGCGCGCTGCCCTGAACATCTTTGATGCCCAGATCGTGGATATTGAGCCGCTCGAACCAGAATGATTGCTGTACAAGCGGCACGCAGTATGGTACCCTGTGTAGAAGGAGTGTGTCGTTCTGCGCAGTGTCGTTTTGTGATTGGATTGTCTGAGTGCGACACAGGTATAGAGTGCAGCAGTGAAACTGCCGCATTCCAACCTTGCCAACGGGTCGTGATGCGGTCGTTGTAGCATAAAAGTCATGGCGTGTAGCAGTTTAACTGCTGCACGCCACATCCGAGCTTGAACTTTTTCACCCGCTTATGAAAGGAGCAAATGCTATGAATCAACGCCAACTGATGCAGATGGCTCAGCAAATGCAGCGCCAGATGCAGAAGGTGCAGGAAGAATTGGCCGCTACGATTGTTGAGGGCACTGCCGGCGGTGGTATGATTACGGTTAAGATGAATGGCCACCGCGAGGTGCAGTCAATCACGATTTCGCCAGAAGTTGTTGATCCGAATGATGTTGACATGTTGCAAGACCTGTTGCTCGTTGCTATTAACGATGCTTCGCGCAAAGCGCAGCAGTTGGCCGAAGAGCGAATGCAACCGCTTACCGGCGGTCTCAAGGGGTTGTTCTAAGCCGTTGCGGGGAAGGTATGGCCGTCCATCCAGAACAAACAGTGATCGCCGCGCCGGTTGCACGCTTGATCGAAGAGTTTGCCAAACTGCCCGGTATCGGCCCCAAGACTGCCTCGCGCTTGACCTTCTTCCTGCTGCGCGCTGAGCCGAAGCAAGCGCAGGCGCTGGCACAGGCCATCCTCGATGTCAAAGAGCAGGTAGGGTATTGCCGGCGCTGCTTCAACATAACGGTTGGCGAGCTATGCCCGATCTGTCGCGATCCCAGCCGCGATCAGACCAAGATTTGCGTGGTCGAGGAGCCGCTCGATGTGCTGGCGATCGAGCGCACCGGCGCGTATCGTGGTCTGTACCACGTCCTGCACGGCCATATCGCTCCGCTTGAGGGCATCTATCGCGAGGATCTCAAGATTGATGAGTTGGTGGCCCGCGTGCGCAGCGAGCCGGTCAACGAAGTGATTCTCGCTACCAATCCCAATACCGAGGGTGAAGCAACCGCTTTCTTGCTGTTGCGCGATCTGGCCCCGCTCGGTGTGCGGGTGACGCGCCCGGCCCGTGGTTTGCCTACCGGTGGCGATCTCGAATGGGCCGATCCCGAAACGCTTGGTTCGGCGCTTGAGGGCCGGCGGGAGTTGTAGGACTATTGGGGTGTGGCGAAGCAGTAACCGATGTCATTGTGAGCCGCTGGCGGCGAAGCAATCCCCCGCAAGCACGGGACGAATTCCGCTGATGAGGACGGTTTGCGCCTAAACCGGTGATGGCTTGAGAGCTGCGCCCCCACGTAAGGTCAACCGGTGACCGATGTCATTGCGAGTCGCTGGCGGCGGATCAATTTCCCGCGCTAGCAGATGAAATCACTCGTAGCGATAGTCCAACCGATGAAACGACCGCTCTATGCAACCGCTTCGCAATAACCTAATAACAATGTCATGAACCTCACCACGATTCTCAACGAAACGATCGCCGGCGTTAAAGGCGCCCAATTTGCTGGCATCGTTGGCACTGATGGCCTCAGCGTGGCGATAGCCTACCATCCCGCTGCCGTTGAACTCGATCTTGATGTCGAGCTGGCCGAACTCGAATTGGCCGAACTGACCTCGCGGGCGACGGCGGCTGCCGACCGGATTGGTGCTGGTTATGTGCGCGATCTAGTGATCGAAACCGATGCCCTGCTGATGGTAGCGACCCAGATTATACCCGGCTATTACGGTGTGCTCGGCGTGCTCAGCGAGATTGCCAATCTGGGCAAGGCCCGGTTTGCGCTCCAAGCCATGATCGAGCGGGTGCGCACCGAGTTGTGAACCGATTGCGCACCCTTTGCTTCCCACCCTAGTTGCCAATCTCTTTTTGCGTCTCTTGGTGGCGATGCTGCGCCATAACGTCGCTTGGCACCAGCACCATCTCGGTGTAGATGTGGTCAAGCGTCGCCGGCGCTTGCTCGCACAACCCGCAATGCACCGCTGAGGGCTGGATAATGGTACTGCGCGTCGCTGTGAGCCAGCGGAATCGCTCGTAAATCGGTAGTTCCCCAATCGGCCCCGCCGCCCTGCCGCCGGCGCAGACTAGCTCAAAGGCGGCTAATTGCTCGCGCACCGGCTCAAGATCGAGACTCGGCCAGAGCGCGGCAATCCGCCCCTCGTCAAGTTGCGCGCGCATGCCGAGAAAGCGTTGTTGCCGGCAGAGCAACACCACTCCGATGTTGATCTGTTCGCCCCGCTCGACGCGCGGCACCAACCGCAACAGAGCATACTCAAAGGCGCTCGCGGGCATCGATGGCCTCCTGTACGAATGCGCGCGGCGCTGCCAGACGCAAACTGAGGTATTCGATATACGCCGCCCGATGCGCTTCAACCGAGGGGAAGCGCGGATCGGCGAGCCATTCATCCGGCACCTTCGCCACAATCTCCCACAGCAGTTCGCGGGTAATCTGCCGCGCCAGCGCTTCGTCAACCGCCGCTAATTTGGTTGCCGCTGGCAGCAGTACGTGTTCGCGGATCTGGCTGAACGGCGCGCGCGCCCGGCTTCGATAATCTTGCCACGTGTAATGCATATACAACGCCGCGCCGTGGTCGATCAGAAACAGCCGCCGGTGCCACCAGAGCAAGTTGGTATTGCGCGGTGTCCGATCGACGTTGGTGATAAAAGCATCAAACCAGACGATCAACGAGGCTAATTCGTGGTCAAGGGTGCGAGTAGCAACGGGATCGAAGGCTAGCGCGCCGGGCAAGAAGTCAACCGCCAGATTCAGCCCCGCGCTGGCGGTCACCAAATCCTGTATTTCGCCGTCGGGTTCGTTGCGCCCCAGTGCCGGATCAACCTCGATCAGCACCAATTCCGGCGCCGGCAAGCCGAGCGCACGGGCCAGTTCGCCGCAAATCAGTTCGGCGACCAACACCTTTGGCCCCTGCCCCGCGCCGCGAAACTTGACCACGTATAAGCCGTCGTCGTCAGCTTCAACTATCGCCGGCAGCGAGCCGCCTTCGCGCAGCGGCGCAACATAACGGGTGGCAGTCACTCTCCGTAACATTAACGCTCCACCTTCAAGATATAGCCCGTCTGGGCCGGGATTTCGGTGAACGGTTGGTATTCAACGATCGCGCCATTGCTAATGGTCAACGGCGCCGGCGGGGCCGGCGGCATGCCGTACAGTGACACGAGCTGATAGGTGCCATCCGGCAAGTCGCTCTCGCTCAACGAAAGCGTGAACGGCTCGGTTGGAATGGCATCGAAATTGATGATCACCATGACTATATCATCACCGCTGCGCCGGATGTAGGCGGCAATGTCGTCGCCTTTGGCCTGTAACGGGATAAAGTCGCCGGTTGCTAACGCAGGGGTGTTGATATGCAAGTGGATCAGTTGCCGGTACGTATTGAGCAGCGAATCCGGGTCTTCGTCTTGCAGCATCACATTTTTCGATGGGTAATCGAGCTGCGGCATTTGCCACGGGAAGCCGCTAGTGAAGCCGCCAAACTCCTCTTTCGTCCATTGCATTGGCGTGCGGATGCGCTCATCGGGTTTGACACCGAGCATACCGATCTCTTCCCCATAATAGATAAACGGTAATCCCGGCATGGTCAACAATGCCAGCGCCGCTAGCTTTGCCTTGGCAACGTCGTTACCGAGTACCGACATGACCCGGTTTTGGTCGTGATTCGTCAAGAATGGCGCCCACCGTTGGTATGGCAGTTTGGTGTAGGCGTCTTGGGCGGCTTGCATAAAGAGCCGCGCCAGCCCGGTATTGGCTGCACCAACGATCTGCTTGGCGACTTCAAACTCGAAATAGTAGTCAAGCTGGTCAGGGTAATACGGCGCGAGGGTGCGCGGGTTGCCGTTGTATACCTCACCGACCGTGAATGTGCCCGGCAGCTCGCGATCGAGGAAGCGGCGAAACTCGCGCAGCCATGCAAACGTCTCGTCAGTGTCTTCTTGCAGGGTGGAGTACTCGATCAGATGCTTGATTGCGTCGAGCCGGAAGCCGGCTACACCCATCTCTTCGACCCAGAAGCGAGCAATCTTATAGGCTTCCGCAGTCACCGCCGGGTTGCGAAAATTGAGATCAGGCATCCCGCCCCAGAAGACGCCGTAGTAGTATTCGTCACGAATCGGCGATTTGTGCCAGACGACATTGTTGCCGAACGGGCCGCGAAAACCGGGATCAATCGCCGACCAGAGGTACCAGTCGCGGTAGGGCGAATTGGGGTCGCGCAATGCCTCTTGGAACCACGGGTGGTGGGTGCTGGTATGGTTTAGCACGAGATCGATAATGATCTTGATTCCACGTTTATTGGCCTCTGCGACCAAGCGCTTAAAATCTTCGTTGGTGCCGTAGTCTTTTTCGACGGTGTAATAATCAATTGTATCGTAACCGTGATAGCTGGCTGCCTCGGCTACCGGCATCAGCCAGATGCAGTTGACACCCAAATCGCGCGTTGTTGTCGGATCACCGTCGTTCAGATAATCTAGCTTGGCGATGATCCCATTCATATCACCAATTCCATCACCATCACTATCGTAAAACGAACGTACAAATACCTCGTAACAGACTGCGCCGTCCCACCAGCCAGCTTGGAGTGGGAACGGCGTTGCAGTGGGGCCGGGGGTAATGCGGGGCGGCAGGGTGGGCAACCGCGGGTCACGGGTTGGCGTGGGTGGACGCACATTAGTTGGCGTGGTCGCGACGGTGGGTGTGTCAGAAGGCGGAGTGGCTGCCGGTAGACTACACGCTGGGAAGAGAGTTATGACCAACAAGAAGAACAATAATCGGTGCATAGAGAACCATTTTCTCATCAATTAGTTTCATCTAGCGGCATTATAGCAAATCTTTCACTGTGAAGGCGTGACGGAGGCAAAGGCGCAAGGGGATGGTAACGCAAAGGCGCAAAGGGGATGAGATGGAATGCTCCCAAGTACGCTTGTACCTTCTCCAAAAACCCTTCGCGGCCTTACGTCTTTGCGTTACCTAGCAGCACAAATGTGTCGCAACCCCTCGGCAAACTGACGCGCGCCGCCTTGGGCCGGATGGCGCACGGCACAATGCGCAATCCCAAGCTGCGCCAACGCTTGGCTCGCGATCCGCCCCATAGCTACCACCGGGCAGCCGGCGAAGAGCGCGCAGGCGCGGGCCAACAATGGCAAACCAAGCGCAAGCTCGCTCTGGCGCGGGGTGCGGTTGCTCTGCGGCTTACCGGCTTGGTGCGGGTGTAGCGGGAAGGCGTTCCATCCCACCGCAAACCGGTTAAGCGCCGCGAGTTCACGGTAAACGATCGTCGCGGTCTGTTCCCGTGAAATTCGCCCATCGTTCGTTGCCAACCGGAAGCCGCGTGCTGCGCCAAACTGGCCGGGAGGATCAACGCCATCGAGTAATATCTGTTCGCTAGTAAAGGGCACCCCCGTGCGGCGCGCGCCGTTATAGCCGGGGGCTTCGCCAATCAATATCAGATCAGGGCCGCGTTCATACGCTAAGCGTAATGCTAATTCGAGATTCGCCCGCCTGATCGCATGACCGCACCGTTGCTCATCGTTGTCCGCCTCCCACGCATACATATTGACGGTATTGGCCGGTGCTTTCAGTGTCGCGAGATCTGCAACCAATTCTGCAATGATGTCACGCTCCACTTTCCCTCCTTGTACAGATATTTGACATATTTGTCAAACTTGGTTGCATCATTTGACAACATTCTGTAACTGCTTGGGATTATAGTGGATACAGCGAAGGAGGTTTGCCATGTCAACGTCGCCGACACTCTGGGAAATTGAAAGTCCGCTTGGGCCGGTCGCGTTTCGGGTTTCTGGTCAGGGACGCCCCCTGATCTTTTTGCATGGATGGGGCGGTTCGAGCCGCTATTGGCAAGCTGCGCCAGCTTTTTTGCCCAACCGGCGGTTGATTGCGATCGATCTACCCGGATGTGGGGCTTCGCCAGCGCCGATCGAGCCGGTGACGTTAGCATCGTACGCACGCACAGTGCTAGCGGTTGCCGATGCGCTCGATATTGACCGGTTTGCGCTGGTAGGCCATTCACTTGGCGCAGCGATAGCGTTGGCGGTTGCCGATTTTGCCTGCGAACGGGTCGAGCGATTAGGACTGATCAGCTTTGGCTTCAGCGCCAGTCTCTACGAGGATAGTCTGGTCACGATTGCTGGGGCGCAGTGGCAAGTAGCGGCGGCATACTGGCGACCGTGGCTGATTTGGTGGCGGCCATGGTGGGGTGTGACCCAGCAATGGCGGCAGGCGTGGTGGACAATGCCGCCCACGCCTGATCTGCTGGCCCGCCCGATGGTGCGTCGCCCGCTCGATAGTTCATTGTTAGCGCAAGGCATTGCCGATCTCGTCGCGATGGATCCGCTGGTCGCCATGGAAGCGGCGGCGATTATGGGCCATCCCCAACTCAAGCGCGCCGTGCAACGGCCATTGCCGCCGGTGTTGTTAATCAGCGGGCGCCATGATCCGGTCTTTCCACCAATCAATGTCAAATCGCTAAGCCGTTACTTACCGGATGCGCAGGTCTATTTCATTCCTGATTGCGGTCATGTACCAATGGTTGAAGAACCTGCGGCGTGCTATCACGCAATTGCGCGCTTTCTCGATAGAGAAAACGATTATTCGTCGTAGTGTTTACAGTGTCAATGATAGAGTGTAAAGAATACTTCGCCGCATAAAAGGCGCAAACTTTCTGTTCTCTCTTGCCAGCGTATGCTATAATGGGCAAGGCAATGCGCGAAGCTAACCGGCTTCGCTCTGAACAGGAAGGTTGCCTTCTATGCAGCGTGGCGCATTACTGTTTCTACTCATCGGCCTCATCGTCATTATTGGTGGGTTGGCGGCTTTCTTGCTCTTGCGCGGAGGAGCGGGACGTACCACTACCTCAACAACGCCGGAAATTCCGCCGACGCCAACAACAGTGCCGTTAGTACCCGTGGTGCAGGCGCTGGTGGATCTTGATGCTAATACCTTGATCAACGATCCGGCGCTGCTCGATGTGGTACAGGTGCCTATCACCGAATTTGACGAAAAGAACGAATTTAGCAACATTAATGATGTCCTCGGGAAGTTGCTTGTCAATCCGGTCGTGGCTGGCCAATCGATCCGGCGCGATAATGTACGCGATCCCGGCCTTTCGCAACGGATCCCGACTGCCGAACCCGGCCAACCACGGGTGAAAGCGTACCCCATCTTAGTTGACAGCTTATCAGGCGTGGCCGATCAGGTGACAATCAACGATTTTGTTGATATTATTGCCACTTTTCCGGTTGATCGCCAAATTATTCGTCCCGGACCTGTGCAAGTGATAACCGTTAATGAGGTTGACCAACTTGTCCGTGAATATCAATACGGCGAAACCCAAACCTTCTTCACCACAAAGACTATCATCCAGCGCGCACAGGTGCTCCAGATTGTGCGTCCGGCAACCCCACCGCCTGTTGAAGGTGAAAGAACCGGTGAAACTGGTACTCCGACAACTGGTGGCCCGCCAGCAGTTGATGCTTCCGGTCAACCGATTGGTTCCGCCGGTAGTAGTACGGGTTCAAGCACGTTAACCGAGGGAACATGGGTCATTGTGCTGGCATTGACCGATCAAGAAATTGAGTTGATCGAGTTCGCGAACCAGAGCAGTGCCCGGATTGTGCTGGCGTTGCGGGGCGCCAATGATGATACCGTTGAAACAACGAGTGGTGTGACTATTGATCTCTTGGTGCGCGAGTTTGGTCTGCCATTACCGCAACCGTTGCCACCGCGTGTTTACGGCGAGGCCGAAGTGTTTACGCCCCAACCAACGCCAACTCCGCGTCCATGAGTTATTCCATTAGTGCCGGCTCTAGGGTAAAATGACAATATGCAGTACGCCCGATCATAGCCAATGCGTTATCGCAAGTGTGTGCGTCCGTTGCCACTACCAATAGTACGAGGTCTGAGGAGCTAAGGCATGAGTGAAGCCGAAAAGATTCGAGTCATGATCGTTGATGATGTGATCGACACGCGCGATCAGCTCGAGAAGTTGCTCTTCTTTGAAAAAGATATCGAAGTTGTTGCGAAAGCGAGCAATGGGCGCGAAGCGATTGCGTTTGCTCGCCAATATCGCCCGCAAGTCATTTTGATGGATATTAATATGCCCGATATGGATGGGATTGCCGCTACCGAGGCGATCCTTACCCAAGATCCGGGCATCCAAGTCATCATCATGAGCGTGCAGGGCGAGACCGATTACATCCGGCGGGCGATGTTGGCCGGTGCGCGCGAGTTTCTAATCAAGCCGATTAGCGCCGATGATCTCTATCGTTCCATCCGGCATGTTGCCAAACTGGCGGCGATGCGTCCGGTGGTAGCAGTTGCCGGCGGCGCAGCGGCTGGCGTGGCAGCGGATGGAAAACCTTCGGTTGAGGGCCAGATCTTCGCCGTGTTTAGCCCGAAAGGCGGGGTAGGTGTTTCGTCGATTGCCGCTAATTTGGCGATCGCGATCAGGCAGCAAACGAATAAGAAGGTTGCCCTCGTTGACGGGAATGTGATCTTCGGTGATCTGAGCGTTATTCTCAATCTGCGCGCTGATAAGACGATCGTTGATATCGCGTCGCGGATCGAAGGTCTCGATCGCGATCTGCTCAACGATGTGATGGCGACCCATCCCACTCAAGTAAAGGTACTGCTGGCCCCGCCCGATCCGCAACGTGGCGAGATAGTGACGGCTGACCATATCCGCGCTATTCTTGAGGTGTTGCGACAAGAGTACGATTATGTCGTAGTTGATACGCCAGCCTCGTTTCAAGACCGCTCACTGGCCGCGCTAGATTTGGCCCAACGTATCGTGACGCTGATGACGCTCGAGATGCACTGCATCCGCAATGTTAAGCTCTTCCTTGAAGTGGCTGATCTGCTGAATTATCCTGCCGAGAAGGTGATGTTGGTCTTGAACAAGGCGACCAATCGCACCGGGATTCGGGCTGATGAGGTAGAAAAACACTTGCAACGCAAGTTGGCATTGCAGATTGGCGATGCAGCGCAAGAAATGACACTGGCGATCAATCAGGGGGCGCCAATCGTGATGGCGAAACCGAACCATCAAGTGGCGAAAGATATCATGAATCTGGCGCGAGAATTGGTCGCGAAAGCGAATAAAGAGGCGACAGCCGAGAGTAGTGCGAAGTCGCGCAGTTTGTTCGGCGGTCTGATTCCCCGTCGCTAATGCGCGTGGCATTGACCGGTGTTTGCGGTACCAATAAGGGAGGTGAGCGCGATGTCGTTGCTGAAGCGAATTGGTGGGAACGTCCCTACACCGGTCGAACCGGCGGCGTCGCGTGCGCCGATCCGGCCTGAAACAACCAGCCGGTTGCCGGCGGTTGGTGCGCCAAGTACGGATGAGACGTTCCGTGAGCTGCGTTCTCGCGTGCAGGATCGCCTGATCAATGAACTGAATCCGCAGCTTGATCTGAACAATTCGGCCAAAGTGCGCAAACAGGTCGAAGAGATTTTTAACGCGATTCTCGATAGCGAGAGTATCGTATTGTCGCGTGCCGAGCGCCAGCGTCTGTTTGAGAGCATTACGGCTGATATCATCGGCTTGGGGCCGATCGAGCCGTTGCTGGCTGATGAAGATGTCAGTGAGATTATGGTCAACGGCCCAAAACAGGTCTACATCGAAAAGAAGGGCAAGTTGATCAAGACCGATATTACCTTCGCCGATGATGACCATGTGATGCGGATTATCGATCGAATCGTTGCGCCGCTGGGCCGGCGCGTTGATGAGTCATCGCCGATGGTCGATGCCCGTCTCAAAGATGGATCGCGTGTGAACGTGGTGATCCGCCCCTTGGCGTTGAATGGGCCAACGATCACAATCCGTAAGTTCCGCAAAGATAAGCTGACGGTGCAAGATTTGGTGCGCTTTGGCTCGATG
Source organism: uncultured Chloroflexus sp. (assembly GCF_938091255.1). Taxonomy (NCBI): domain Bacteria; kingdom Bacillati; phylum Chloroflexota; class Chloroflexia; order Chloroflexales; family Chloroflexaceae; genus Chloroflexus; species uncultured Chloroflexus sp. The sequence continues at coordinate 56,469 of NZ_CALLJH010000021.1, read as the reverse complement.
TCGCAAGATATGGCCGATTTTCTGGCAGCATGCGTCAAAGCGCGTCTGAATATTGTGGTGGCTGGTGGTACCGGTTCGGGCAAGACGACATTGCTCAATGTGCTATCGTCGTTCATTCCAGAAGACGAGCGAATTATTACCGTCGAAAACGCTGCCGAGTTGCAATTGCGCCAAGATCACGTTGTGACCCTTGAATCACGTCCGCCAAATGTCGAAGGCAAAGGCGAGGTTACGATCCGTGATCTGGTGATTAACTGTCTCCGTATGCGCCCCGAACGGATTATTGTCGGTGAGTGCCGCGGCGGTGAGACGCTTGATATGTTGCAGGCGATGAATACCGGCCACGATGGTTCGATGACGACAATCCACGCCAATACGCCGCGTGATGCCATCAGTCGTATTGAAACGATGTGTTTGATGGCAGGTATGGATCTGCCCGCGCGTGCGATTCGTGAGCAAATTGCTTCCGCTATTCACGTCTTCGTCCAGCAGTCGCGGTTGAAAGACGGCTCGCGCAAAGTGACCCAAATTACCGAGGTTGCAGGAATGGAAGGCGACGTGGTTGTCTTGCAGGATATTTTCGTCTTTGAACAGACCGGTATTGATGAGAAGGGCAAGATCGTGGGCCAATTGCGCCCCACAGGGGTGCGACCGCGGTTCCTCGAGAAGTTCGAGGCGCTTAACATCTTCTTGCCGCCAACCATCTTTGGTTCGTCGGAGCGTTTCAGCTTCTAAGCATACCGCCCACCGCCGGCGCTAGAGGGAGGCGTCGATCCTATGGATGTCTTGTTATCACCGGAGATAATGCCGGTTACGTTAGGTATATTAGGTCTTTTGCTGATCGTGCTGCTGGCCGTGGTGGTGGCGTTGATGCGGCAGTCGGCCACGGTTGATGTGGCGCAGCGCCTTGAGACGTATGCCGGCGGCAAAGCGCAAGAACGGCCTAATGAGCCGGTTGCGCGCCAAGCGATCGAGCGCATTGATGCAGTTGTTTCACGCAGCAAGCGGGGCAGCTCGATCAAGAACGAGCTGGCACGCGCCGACCTGAAACTGACCGTGGCCGAGTTTATTGGTCTGAAGTTGGGTGCGGCCCTGCTCGGCGTGGTGTTTGGCTTTATTCTTGGCCGGGCTAATTTTCTCGCCCAAGTGGTGGCTGCTCTCGTGTTTGCGGTCATTTTTTCCTTTCTGCCCGACTTATATGTGAATCTTCGTGCCGCCCAGCGTGTGAAAGCCTTTAATAACCAATTGGGCGATGTGATTACAATGATGGCTAATGCGCTGCGCGGCGGTTATAGCTTCTTGCAGACGCTCGATATGGTCTCGCGTGAGGCGCCAGCTCCCGCTTCGGTCGAGTTTCGTCGGGTGGTGCAAGAAGTTGGTCTCGGTCGCTCAACCGAGGAGGCGTTGCAGAACCTGCTCCGGCGCGTTCCCTCTGATGACCTCGATCTCTTGATTACTGCCGTCAGTATTCAAATGGAGGTTGGTGGGAATCTGGCCCAAGTTCTTGATACGATCGGTCATACGATCCGTGAGCGTGTGCGGATCAAGGGTGAGATTTCCACCCTCACTGCGCAAGGCCGGATTTCGTCGTGGATTATTACCGGTCTGCCGATTGGCTTGGCGATGTTCATTACGGTCGTGAATCCTGATTATATGGCCCCCCTGTTCACGATCGGGATGCCGCCGCAGGCGTGGTGCTGTATGCCGGTGACGTCGTTGGTGATGATCGCAATGGGATATTTTGCGATCCAGAAAATTATCGATATCGAAGTGTGAGGTGCGGCCATGACCGATATATTGATTATCGGCGGAATTGTGATAGTTGGCGCTGCGCTTATCCTGATTGCAGTTCGGCAGATGAATCAGTCGCGAGCGATTAGCGAACGGCTGGATCAGTATACTGACGTGTCGTTGTCACTCGAAGAGCTTGAGTTACAGCAGCCGTTTCGCGAACGCGTACTTGTCCCGATGTTTCGTGCTCTGCTGAATACGCTTGGCCGGTTTGGCCTTAAGCAGAATCAGGAACGGTTGCGGACGAACCTGCAATTGGCCGGCAATCCCGGTAATATCTCACCCAATATGTTCATTGGCTTGCGCATGGCGCTGGCAATTGTGTTGATGGTGTTGATTGGGGTCTTGGTGATGAGCCGCCTGCCGTTGATGCAGGCTTTGATGGGGACGTTTATCGCAGCGGCGATCGGGTATATTTTACCCGGTATCTGGCTCGACCGGAAGATCAGAGAGCGCAAGAAGAATATTCTGAAGGCGCTGCCTGATGCGCTCGACCTGCTGTGCATCAGCGTCGAAGCTGGGTTGGCATTTGATTTGGCCTTGCAGCGGGTAGCGCAGAAGTGGGATAACGAATTGTCGCGCGAATTCCAGCGTGTACTGCAAGATATTCGTCTTGGTCGCACCCGCCGTGAAGCTCTGCGTGATCTGGCTGCCCGCACCGGTGTTGATGATGTGCAGACCTTCGTCTCGGCAGTGATCCAAGCCGATCAATTAGGTGTGTCGATGTCGAAGATTCTACGCATCCAGTCTGATCAGTTGCGGGTGCGCCGGCGCCAGCGTGCAGAAGAGGCAGCCCAGAAGGCACCAGTGAAGATGTTGATTCCGATGGTATTTTTGATCTTCCCCGCACTGTTCGTTGTGATCCTCGGCCCGGCCGTACCACGAATTATGTCGGCCTTGGGAGTGATGAATAGCGGGATGGGTAATTAGGCGGTGATGGTGCAGATCGTGAATCAATCTCGGCACGCTGTCCTTGCCCGCCAATGCGAAGTGGCGCGCACCTTTTTGAGCCGTGGCCGTGGTTTGCTCGGACGATCATCATTGCCAGAAGGCGGTGGATTGTTGATTGAGCCGTGCAGCAGCATTCATATGCTCTTCATGCGGTTTCCAATCGATGCCATTTTCGTTGATCGGCAAGGGCAGGTGGTCGCACTCTACCCGTCATTGCCGCCATGGCGGCTTTACGCTGGCCATCGCCGCGCGCGCTATGTGCTTGAGCTGCCGGCTGGGGTGATTGCTGCAACCCAAACCGCCATCGGTGATCAGATTGTGGTGCAGCCGGCAGAATGAAGGTTCTGCTGCTATAGCACAGGGTGGGTGTCTAGACGACCAATGCTGTGGCGGGGAACATGACCCTACTCGTTTGGACGGGCCTCTCTCGTTTATGGAGTGCGGCAGTACAACTGCCGCACTCTGCATATTCCAAATTCTGGCTTTGCTCATGATGATCGGTTGCTGGTATAGCGAAGTTAGCTCATTTGAACGTCGCCAATGAACGATTCCCAAGCCTATTCGCGCTGGCTGGCGTTGTTGCTGGGTGTCGCTTTTATTGCACTCTACCTGCTCACATTAACCAAGGTGCATACCTACGATGCCCTCTCGTACATCCTCGACGTTGATCGCAAGCCATGGCCAGAGTTGTTTCATCCCCATCACCTCCTCTACGGTCCGCTGGGGGCGTTGATCCGGTGGCTGGCAACCGGTTTGGGTTGGCAGGGTAGCGCCGAGCTGTGGCTGCAAGTAGTGAATGCTCTCGCCGGCGCGGTCGGCGTGGTGCTGATCTTTTTGCTGGGGCGCGCTGTGACTGGTTCGATGATGGCCGCTCTAGCGGCGGCGTTGAGCGTTGGCTGGAGTTATGCCTACTGGTATTACGCGGTTGAGGTAGAGGTCTACACCCTTGCTGCGGTTGCCCTGACCGTTGCGCTGTGGCTACTAGCCGCTATTGCGCGCCAGCCACGCTGGCAGACGGCCTTTTGGTTAGGGGTAGCGCATGGGGTAGCGGTGCTGGGTCACCAGACCAATGCTTTATTAGTGGTTCCGGCGCTGGTGACGCTTAGGTTGGCAGTGAGCAATGACCGTGACCGCCTACGCTTGAACATAGCCTATCTGCTGCCGCTGGGATGCGTGGTGGGTGGCGCGTATCTGGGGGTGGTGCTCGGTGTGAGCGGGATGCGCCGTTGGGATGAGGTGTGGGCGTGGTTGACCGGTTATGCCCGCACCGGGTTTTGGGGGGGCGCGATTGATGGCGCGAAATTGGTCGGTTTGGGGAAAGGTTGGAGTGAGACGCTGGCTATGAACGGCGGTGCGATCGTCGGTGTGCTAGCCTGCACGCTGCTGCTAGCTGGGTGGAGTGGGATTGCCCGGTTGCCGCGCTCGTTGCTGGCTGGATTGCTGAGCTGGCTGCTGGTGTATGGCTTGTTCTTCCTCTGGTGGGAACCGGATAATATCGAGTTCTGGATCGCTAGCCTGCCGCCGTTAGCGGTGCTGCTCAGTGCAGCGTTAGCTACCCGCCATCCGCTCGATCGTTGGCGCGCAGGGCTGGCAGGTGTAGCCGGTATTGCTCTGGCGGTGGTGTTGTTTGCGCTTAATCTGCCGGCGATCGTGGAACGGGGTGATGCCAATCGGGATTTGCAACGCCGGATTGCAGCAGCCCTAGCTGAGCTTAGCCAACCCGGTGATCTGATCATTGTGCCCGATGGCGTGCTCGAGCTTTATCTACCCCATTACTGGGGTCGTGATACCGTCTATGGCCTCAATCAGGCGATGATTGCGAGCGGCGGCGATTGGCTGGCGGCTTGTGCCCTGATCCAACAACGGATCGAGACCACCTTGGCCAGTGGTTATGCGGTGCTGATTGCCGATGAAGCACAGCGTCCGGCGCCTGCCCCACCCGGCCAACCGCCAACACCGGCTGAGCGATTTGGCTTGACCGCTGAGCATGTAGCAGCCTGCTACGACCCACTGCAGGCTAAGTTGCGACCGGTGGCGTTGGCCGCCGATCTGCCGTCGTATCGCATGATCCCGCGTGCGAATGCGTTATTGTGGGCAGATGGCTGGGATTTTCGCGCCGGACGTTGGGGTTGGCGCGCCACCGGAGTAGTGGCTGAAGCAATGACCGCTGCCGGTTGGCAATTGACGCCGGCATTCGATCCGGCGCTGATCAGTCCGCCGTTGCTGTTCTCGCTGGCTGATGTAACGGCGATAGAGGTGCGCTTAGCAACGACAACCAATGCGCGCGATGCCCAACTCTTTCTCCTTGATCCAGCCGGCCAGACCAGCGAAGCATATTCAATCCGCTTTACCATCACGCAGGGGAATACGGTAGCTACTTACCGGCTTGATGTAACCGCCCTAGCTGATCGGCTTGATCTCGTGGGTGGGTTGCGCTTCGATCCGGTCAGCGCCGGTGATGGCGGAACGGTGATCGTAGAATCAATCCGACTCGTGCGGCGACCGGTAGGAGGCGGTCAATGACGGGTACCCTCTTATCACCTTCTTGGCGCGTTGCTGCCTATTCCTTATCTTGACCGCTCAGTAGGAGATATGCGTAGAGGATGGCGCCTGAACTGATCGAGACGAACAGTTTCAGAGCAAGAGGGAAAGTAGTGGGTGAAATAAAGGCTTCGATCAGACCGGCAACGACCAAGATCAAGGCGCAACCGATCAGTAACACCACGGCGCGCCGGGCGGCCACGACTAAGGCACCACGCCGGCTCAGGGTGCCGGGCCGGAGTATTGCCCAACCCAATTGTAGACCGGCGCCGCCGGCGATAAAAATGGCGCTGAATTCGAGGGTGGCATGCGCGGCGACAAAGCCCCAGAGGTTAGCTGCAAAATCGAAGCGTTGGGCAATGCCGGCAATCGTCCCCAACAACAAACCGTTCATAAGTAACACGTAGAGGGTATACAGTCCTAATGTAACCCCGCCGGCAAACGCTCTGATCGCTACTGTGATATTGTTGGTCATTATCTCGGCTGAAGCGGCGGCGGGGCCTTCGTTGATCCGCAACCACCACTCTTCACCGTTGCGAATCTGATTGACGATGAAATCAACGCCGGGCACGAAGGCTTCGCTCAAGGCGGGATCGCGGAAAGCGGCGATAAATGAGGCGATAGCCGGTAACAGAAACACCAGCGCCGCGGTCAACGTCATCGGCCACGTGGCGCGGAAGGTGTGCGGCAAGGTGTAGCGGAAGAACGTGATCACCCGATTGGGTTCGGCGGCGCTGTAGCGGTAGATCACCCCGTGAGTGCGAGTCACGAGCTGGTTGAGATAATGGGTAAGGGTATGATCGGGATAATCGCGGCGGGCAATGGCGAGATCGGTGCAGACTTGCCGGTACAGTTGGCCCAGCTCGCGCAATTCGTCTGCCGGTAATTGGCTGATCCCGCCGTTAGCGAGTGTGATCAGCTCCTCAAGGCGTTGCCATGCCCTATGACGTTGGCGAATCTGGTGTTCAGGCGTAGTCATTGCCGAATACATGTGCCACTGGCGAGCGGTTGGCCAAGCAATGCCGCGGTCAACAAGGCGGGTTGCGGCCCGATGAGGTAGACTTCTAGGCCGGGCACGGTCTCGACCAAACGCCACATCACCTCAAGCTTGCTCCGCATACCGCCGGTAACATCGGCGGCACGCGATTCGCCGGCACCAGACAACACCTGCCCAATATTGGTACGATTGATCAACGGAATCGGCTGGGCCGACGGGTCACGGTGCGGATCGGCGGTGTAGACTGCTGCTTCGCCGACCAGCACGATCCGGCGCGGTTGCAGCGGGCTATGCAGCGCCAGAAAGCTCAGGAGTGCTTCAGTTGAGATGATAGCGGTGCCTTGAGCCGTGTCAAAGGCGACATCGCCGTGAATGACCGGTACCAACCGGCGCTTGAGCGCCTCGTTGATCGGCGTAGTTTCCCAATCGGTAATCTGGCCATTAGTGCTGAGCAGTGAAGCTGAAGGTTGCAAGCTGACTGCCGGCACGCCAGCGGCAAGCAAGGCGTCAACCACGATCCGGTTAAGACGCAGCGCCGCAGCAGCAGTAAGGGCAAAGCCGGTATGGTCAGCATCGAGCGGCGTCCCGCGATGGACGCCGTAGCGTGCCGCGTAGTGGTGACCAAACGAGCCGCTGCCATGGCCGAGCACTAACGCTAGCGCCGGATCGGCAGCGCGCGCCGCTGCCACTGCACCGGCCAGCGCCTCGATCACGGGCAAATCAGCCGCTTCACGCCCAGCCTTATCGGTAATGACCGAACCGCCAAATTTGACGAAGGTATACACGGCATTTACGACGGAAAAATGATCAAAACACCTAAAACGGTCAAACCCCACAAGATAATGCTCAGCGCCAACGGACAATCTTGCAATACTAATTCTTCGGGCGCGCCGCCGCCATCGCATTGATAGATCAGGTACAGATAGCGGAAAATGGCATAGACCACAAACGGGATCGTGATCATCAGCATTGGAAACGGCTCTTGGGGCGCAACCGGCGCCGAGAAGGCCGTCATACTGTACGCCATCACGATGCTAGCGGTAACGATCGCCTGCATCTGATCGAGCAAGGGGATCGAGTACTCTGCGAGGATGCGCCGGTGGTTGCCGGCTCCGCCTTCAAGCAGTTTCAACTCATGGCGGCGTTTGCCGATGCCAAGGAAGAGCGCCAACAACCCCATACAGACGATCAGCCACGGTGTGATCACAACATCGATCACCGCTGCGCCGGCGACGGCGCGCAAGATAAAACCAGCGGCAATAATGAGAATATCGAAGATTACGATATTCTTGAGCCAATAGCTGTAGAGGAACCCTTGCACCACTACGTAGATGGCCAGCACCAGCGCAAAGTCGAGATCACCGTCCAACCAGACTGCAAATGGAAAGACTGAAACGATCAAAATCGCTGCGGTTACGGCTGCGACAGTGGGGCTAAGTAACCCAGCAGCTAACGGACGATGCCGTTTTTTCGGATGCGCCCGATCTTTCTCAATATCAACCAGATCATTGATCAGATAGATAGCACTAGCTGCCATGCTAAATGCAACAAACGCCCCGATCACACGCAGGAGTTCGAGCGGTTCATAATACCAGAGACGACCTTCAGAAAAGGCGATTGCAGCAAAGACGAAAACATTTTTGATCCATTGCCGCGGGCGCATAGTGCGCACGAGCGCGTGCAACGAACGGGCGCTGAGTGGCGCGGCGCGTTCGATTGATTGGGTTCTGGGAAGATTGTTCATGCCTGCCTGTCAATGCCTTGGTACGATTCACTTGTCTTGATTGTACTCGACAGGGGCGACAATCGTCAACGAAAGCATGAGTAGGTTGATAGTATGCGTAATGCGGAATGATGAATGAGCATCTTAATCTTTCACTGCGAGTTTTGGCTTGGTTCAGCGGGTTATGGGTCTTCTCCCTATCTCCCTGATCCCAAATGCCTATTCCCGGTCGTGGTTGCCCGCGCCTCTACATTCGTGTACAATGGCTGCCAGCTTTATCGTAGGCATCCCGACAAAAAACGTTATGCACGAACTGCTGATCGCTACCCACAATCCGGGCAAATTGCGTGAATTTGCCGCGATCTTCGCCGATCTCAACCTGCGCCTTTATTCATTGGCCGATCTCGGAATCACGATGGTGTTGGCGGAGACTGGGCAAACTTTTGCCGAGAATGCACGACTGAAGGCCGAGGGGTACTGCGCGCTCAGCGGGTTGCCAACCTTGGCCGATGATAGCGGTTTAGAAGTAGCGGCGCTAGGTGGCGCGCCGGGGGTGCATTCGGCTCGGTACGGCGGCGTGAGTGGCCCGGCGCAGTTACAATACCTGCTCGACCAGATGCGTGATGTGCCGTGGCATCAACGACTGGCCCGCTTTGTATGCGTGATTGCGCTGGCGCATCCCAATCGTCCGACAGAACTGGTTGAAGGCACATTGCCCGGCGTGATCGAATTTGCCCCGCGCGGCAGCGGTGGGTTTGGCTATGACCCGCTCTTCTACGTGCTTGATGAAGATGCAACGCTGGCCGAGCTGAGCGCCGAGCGCAAAAATCAGATTAGCCATCGGGCGCAGGCAGCCCGGGCAGCGCGGGAGGTGTTGGCGCGCTGGCTGCATGCATCACTATAGTACGACCCTTCACTGCCCAGCGGAGGAAAGGATGAGGGTGATGCTGCCGGCGCATCGGCTTGAGAAAGCGGTTTGGAGGATTGTGTGTTCGTCGCGTCGTTAGCTTCAGGCAGCGCCGGCAATGCGCTGTTGATGCAAGCGGGTGATGAGGCGTTGCTAATCGATGCCGGTATCTCGCTGCGCTCACTCGAACGATTGCTTGCCGATCGTGGCGTTGTTCCTACCCAAGTGCGCGTAGTGCTGTTGACCCACGAGCACGACGATCATGCCCTGAGCGCAGTGGCGTTTGCGCGCCGGTATGGCATTCCGTTAGTAGCCAATGCGCCGACATTGGCGGCGCTCGGTGAAACAGCGACGGCGGCGCCAATCGCGGCTTTGCCCGTTGGTGAACGGGGCGCCATCGGCGCATTTAGCGTCGAGAGTTTTCGCGTCCCGCACGATGCTGCCGATCCGGTTGGATATCGTGTACAGGCGGCAGGGGTGACGGTTGCGGTAGCCATTGACTTGGGCAGTTGGGATGCGACGACAGTAACCGCGCTTAGTGCGGCAGATCTCATCGTGCTCGAAGCGAACCATGACCGCGAGTTATTGCCGTCTGCACCTTACCCACCGGCGGTACGCCGGCGAATCAGCGGGCCGCGCGGCCATCTTGATAACACGCAATGCGGCCAGTTGCTAGCCCATGTCGTTGCTACCGGCGCGCCGAGCGATATCTGGTTAGCCCACCTCTCGCGCCATGCCAATACGCCGCAAGCAGCAGTGGCCGGGGTGGGGCGGGCGTTACGGCAGTCTGGTGTGCAACGTATCCCGCGCTTACATCCCCTACCGGCGCGGGCGCAGCCGATACCGAGCGGCATTCCGATCTGGCGTGCTGACGAACGATGGCAGCAACCGCATCTGTTTGCGCTTGATGAATAATGAGCTTGAATGCCAGCAAAGGAGACGATCAATGCCGATCCAAAAAATGGATTACATCTGGTTCAATGGTGAGTTGGTGGAATGGGACAAAGCGACGATCCATGTGATGTCGCACGTCGTTCATTATGGCACCAGCTTCTTCGAGGGCATCCGCTGTTATGAGACGCCGCAAGGCCCGGCGATCTTTCGCTTGACCCCGCATATGCGACGCTTGATCGACTCGGCGAAGATTTATCGCACCACCATCCCCTACACCCTCGATCAATTGGTGGCGGCGGTCAAAGAGACGGTGCGTGCCAACCGGTTGCGTTCCGGCTACATTAGGCCGGTTGTCTTCCGCGGCTATGGCGAAATTGGCGTCAACCCGCAGAATAACCCGATCGAAGTGGCGATTGCCACGATCGAATGGGGCAAGTACCTTGGTGCCGAAGCGATGGAGCAAGGGGTTGATGTGTGCGTCTCGTCGTGGAATCGCTTCGCGCCGAATACAATGCCGGCGTTGGCTAAAGCGGGCGGCAATTACATGAACTCGCAGTTGATCAAGATGGAGGCGCTAGCAAACGGCTACGCCGAAGGCATTGCCCTCGACGCCGACGGCCATGTGAGCGAAGGCAGCGGCGAAAACCTGTTTTTGGTGCGCAATGGGGTGGTGTATACACCGCCATTGACTTCCTCGATCCTCAGCGGGATTACCCGCGATACGGTGATGACCCTCTTGCGTGAGATGGGGGTCGAGGTGCGCGAGCAGGTCTTACCGCGCGAGATGCTCTATATTGCCGATGAACTCTTCTTTACCGGTACTGCCGCTGAGGTGACGCCAATCCGCTCGGTCGATCGCATCCCGGTGGGCGCCGGTCGTCGTGGCCCGATCACGGCTGCTGTGCAAGAGGCCTTCTTTGGCATTGTGCAAGGCGAGCGGCCAGATCGCTATGGCTGGCTTGAATACGCCTAGGATGAGGCCGTGCTGGTAATGGATTGCGTTGGCACCAGCAGCGCATCGTTTGCCTAGCGTTGCGCGAGCTGGTTTGACCAATGTGTTACATTGCCCAAGCATCCCGTCTCTTCCGAGTACAAAGGTGATCGCTGTTGGCCTTGGCATACCGGTTGCGTTCACCCGATCCCTTATCCTGCCACCTACGGAGTGCGGTAGTTCCTCTGCCGCACTTCATCCTTCAGGCAGTGCAGCGCTATTACGCAATGCGTTGCGTGTTCCGGACAACATGCCGTATAATACTACAATACTTGTGCAAAACGTTGCGATAGGCAATGCAAATGTTTGACAAAACTGTCATCCGGTGCGAACGGGTCACGAAATCATACGTTGAGGGTGATCAACAGCGCACCGTGTTGCACGACATTACAATCACAGTAACTGCTGGCGAATTTGTGGTGTTGCTTGGCAAGAGCGGCAGTGGCAAGAGTACGTTACTCAATCTGGTCAGCGGGATTGACACGCCGAGTTCGGGCGCAATCTGGGTGGCTGGCCAGCGGCTTGACCAACTGAGCGAACGGGAACGCACGCTCTTTCGCCGCCGGTCAATCGGGTTTGTGTTCCAGTTCTACAACCTTGCGCCAACGTTGACGGCGCTAGAAAATGTGTTGTTGCCGCTCGAGTTAAACGGCCAACGCGGGCTGGCGGCGCGCACAACAGCGTTAGAGATGCTCGCTGCGGTAGGGTTAGCCGATCGTGCTAACACCTATCCTGATCGCCTCAGCGGCGGCGAACAGCAGCGAGTGGCGATTGCGCGCGCGCTGGTGCACAACCCTGATCTCGTGTTGGCCGATGAGCCGACCGGTAATCTTGATAGCGATACCGGTGCGCAGGTGCTTGATCTGCTCGACCGGCTCACCCGGCAGGTGGGCAAAACGTTGCTGATGGTGACGCATAGCCGCGAGATGATTGGAGTTGCCGATCGGGTTTTCCAATTGCGCAATGGCCGGATCAGCGAAGAAACCATGCCGGCAATGCGATGAGCAGGTTGTTAGCCGTGAGTGACGCTTTATTCAGCCGGTCGCAAGAACAAGGTGTTACGATTCATTTGTGACTGGCATCTGTAAGATAAAGAAGTTATGTCTTACTTGTTTAATGAGGAGGTGGACGAAGTATGATGCAACCCAATCACCATGCAACCCCAAAGGCGCCGCGCTGGATCAAGACTGCTGCTGGCCAGTGGGCGTGGGCCACGAATGAAGAGTGGCGCCGCTTTGCTGATCGGGCACTAAGCGTCAGTGAGCGCCAGCAGTTGTTGGCCGAAGCCGAACGGTTGCATTCTCAACACGCACCGACTGTTGACTACGCATAGACGGCGCGCACGCCTAACACGATGCTGCTGCCGCGAGGGATGTAGTCACCGTTATTGATCCCGATCACCTGATTGTTGCCTACGACCCGCGCAGCGCTGACCACTTCGTTGGGCGCGTAACGATCGAAATTGGGCAAACGGTCACGGCCTTGCACATCAACAAACACGAGCGTTAATCCCGTCGTATCAGCTAAGATGGCTTCGGCCTCGGCGCGGCTGCGCCCAATCACGTCAGGAAAGCGCACGACATCGCCCAGACTGACATAAATTGTCACCGTATCGCCTTGCGGAATGCGCAGAGTGGCGCTGGGCGATTGGCGGATTACAAAACCCTCATCAACCCGCTGGCTCGGCTCTTCCACCACATTCACCACCAGACCGGCGGCAGCCAGTTGGTTGCGGGCAATATCTTGGCGTGTACCAGTGACGTTTGGCACTTCCACCAATAATGGCCCTAAGCTGACGGTATATGAGACCGGGCTGTTCTCTTCGACGCTTGTGCCGGGCGGGATGGCCTGCGTGATGACTATCCCCTGCGGCACGTTGCGGTTATGCTCGCTGCTGGGCACGGGAATGAGCTTATTTTGCTGCAACAACGAGCGCGCTTCGCCATCGCTAAGGCCCACGAGTTCGGGCACCGTGACGGTTGCTACCTCAGTAGGTGATGGCACGACCTCGGTGTTCTGGCCATTTGGCGGTGGGGTGGTCGTTGGCCGTGAGAGATTACCGAAAAGATTGTTCAGCATCCCGCTGCTGACGACAAAAACGACCGCCAGTACGCCGGCCAGTGTGAGCATCCCCACCAGAAAGACGCCGCATCCCAAGCCTTCTTGCCGCGGGGCGCGGGCAGTAGTTGGGCGCGGGCTGGGAATGGCCGCCGGACGGCTTGCTGTGACTTGAGTGGGGCGCGGCGGCGCGGCAGGCCGTCCTTGCGCCGGCGGCTCGACGCCGGGGTTGATCACCGTGGCTTGCGTCACCAGTTGTTCATATGAACGCAACTCTTCGGCCAATTCAAGCGCGCTGCGCTGGCGTAGAGCCGGGTCTTTAGCTAGCGCGCGGAGGATAATGGCTTCAAGCGCTGCCGGAATCTGCGGATTGTACCGGCGCGGCGGCGGCGGTGGTTCGCTAATATGCTTCATCGCCACCGCGACTGGCGTATCGCCGGTGAAGGGCAGCCGGCCAGTGAGCATCTCGTACAATACGACCCCTAGTGCGTAGATATCGGATTGTGGTGTCGCCGGGCGGCCCTGTGCCTGTTCGGGGGCGATATAGTCAACTGTACCGAGCGTAATGCCGGTCTCGGTCATCGCGGTGGAAAGATGGCTCTTCGCAACGCCGAAATCGGTAATGCGCACCTGCCCGTCATCGGTGACAATAATATTTTGCGGCTTAATGTCGCGGTGGATCAACCCGGCGCGGTGGGCGGCGTGCAAGCCGCGCGCAATCTGCTCGCCGATCCGCACCGCGCGCGGGATGGCGAACGGTGCTTCGCGGTTGATCAATTGCTTGAGCGTTGACCCTGCGACATACTCCATCACAATATAATGCTGGTCGCCATCTTGACCGACATCGTAGACATCAACCAGATTGGGGTGGCTCACCATCGCCGCCGCGTGCGCTTCGTGGCGAAACCGGGCCAGAAAGTCGGGATCGGTCATCAGATGGGGATGGGGAATCTTAATCGCTACCGGGCGATTCAGCCGCAGATCACGTCCCAGATAGACGCGAGCCATACCGCCATCGCCGAGCAGTCGTTCAATTTGGTAGCGACCGTCAAGTAGTTGTGGTTGCATTGGTAAGCGATCTTGCACAGACATCCAAATCAGTGACAATTTACCGCAATTTCACCGTGCGGGCTGGATTGGTCAACAGCGGGCCATTTGCATCAAGAATGGCTTCCAGCAACGCCAAGTTCACTACATCATCGCGGTTATAATCCAGCAAGGTTTGCAGTGCGGCGTGATCGGCATACTGCTCATAGCGATCCCACAGCCGCAGTGCATCGCGCCCGTTGAGGCCGGCAGAGGCGCGGGCAATGCCAAGTTTCTCTTCAACGCCCTTCAGCCCGCCACGCAACCCACGTCGGCGACATTCATGCAACAAATCGCGATGGGCGAATTCGGCGCGTAGATCGGCATACAACTGGCGCTTGATCACCGGCAGATCAAAACTGCTGCCGTTAAAAGTGACAATGGTCGTTACACGTTCTAACGCATCATACAGTGCAATATCACTAATCCCGCCGCCAACCAACTGAATGATGCCCCGGTCTTGCCGGTAGATGCCCAGCACGCTAATGACGCCGTTGTAGGCCGTTTCGATATCGAGATAGGCGCGCATGCCAACTCCTCTTGCAGCCGTCTCGCGCTCATTATGGCACGCCCCTTGCATGGCGTCAATGTGCGCTACATCCTATGCTATAGTAATCAACGTTTCAATGATGCGATTTGTTTCTTATAAGGAGTCGCTATGAGTACCTCGCCTCACCGCATCATTCTTGATACCGATCCCGGTATTGATGATGCGTTAGCTATTTTACTAGCGCTCGCTTCACCCGAGATCGAACTGGCCGGCTTGAGTGTGGTGCATGGCAACTGCACCTTAGCCGAGGCGGTGGCGAATGGTTTAGCCGTGCTCGAATTGGGCGGCGGCCAGTCGGTTCCGTTGTTTGCCGGTTGCGACCGGCCACTGCTGCGACCTCTGACTACGGCGCACGACACCCACGGCCAGCGCGGATTAGGCTATGCGCGGTTGCCGGCAGCGCAGTTACAGCCGGCGCGTGAACATGCGGTCGATTTTATCATTCGCACCGTGATGGCTGCGCCCGGCGAAGTGACGTTAGTCGCCGTCGGGCCGCTGACCAATGTCGCGTTGGCGCTGCGCAAAGAGCCACAGCTAGCCGGTGCGTTGCGCGCGATTGTCATGATGGGTGGCGCGCTGCGCGCTGATGGCAATGTTACGCCGCGCGCCGAGTTCAATGTGTATGCCGATCCGCATGCGGCCCAGATTGTCTTCTCGTCGGGTGCGCCGCTGGTGATTATGCCGTGGGATATCACCCGGCTAGTGCGGCTGCACGACAGCGAGATCAACCGGTTGGCGCAGGCCGGCAAGCCAATTGGGCGCTTCATCGCTGATGCGACCCGTTTTTACATCGAGTTTCACCGCCGATACTTTGGGTATGACGGTTGCGCAATCAACGACCCGGCAGCGCTGGCGTTGGTCTTTCTACCCGATCTGGCTACCTATGCCGATGTGCATGTGACTGTCGAGACGTGCAGCCCACTGACGATGGGTTTTACCGTGGCCGATTTCATGCTCCAAGATGGCCGCCAACCGAATGCGCGGGCAGTGGTAGCGTTTGATACACCGCGCTTCCTGTCGCTCTTCGTCGAGCGGATGCAGGCGCTTGAGGAGCGGTTGTACGGGGCGTCGTAGCGACAGAGTGGTCGTGCCCTATGACGATGGCGTCCGCCCCAAACGCGTTCGGATAATGTTGAGTAAAAAAGTTGCTGCTTCCAGCCGGAGGGCAATAGCAAGGAGCGTATAGATCGCGATCCCGGTGCTGCCCGCCACCGCCACCTGCGCGAGTGGCGGCCAGCTCTGGCCCAGCGTGGCAATGCTGCTTACGGCCAGCGCCATGATACCGCTGGCGATCATGCCTTTCGCCGTTGCTTCACCCAGCCGCAAACCGCCCAACGGCAACGATCGCTGCAACAGCCATGCGGTAATGATCGCATGGCCGATCCATTGAGCCGAATTGCCCAAGACTAACCCCAAGAAGCCAAGCGACGTCCATTCAGCGAGCGGCACGGCAACTGCCAGATAGCAGAGAATGGCTGCACCTTGGATCAAGTTGGGGGTGAGGGTATTTTTGCGCGCGTAAAAGGCAAACAACAACATCTGATCGATCGCGGCTGCCGGCAATCCCGGCAGATAACCGAGGAGCGCGAGCGCAGTGATGGCCGTATCTTCGGCGCCAAACGCGCCGCGCTCAAAGAGGGTGGCGGTAATCGGTTGGCTCAACGCGGCCAGTCCGGCAGTGGCCGGCAGGATCAACAACAACACAATCTTGATCCCCATTGCCAGTGTGGCTCGAAACGCCGGTTCGTCACCGGCAGCGCTCTGGCGTGAAAGGGTCGGCAAGACGGCCAACGCCACCGCCGAAGCGACTAGCCCCAATGGAAACTGGATCAAAGTGGTGGCAAAACGCATGGTCGAAAGCGCCGCTAGGAACCCTGATGCCAGCCAGCGGTCGATCACTGCGCCGATCAATGAAAAACCGATTCCAAGCGTGACCGGCGCATAAAGGCGCAAAATGCGCCGCACAGCCGGATGGCGCAGATCGAACCGGATGCGCAATTTGGCGTCGCGCAAGCCCGGCAACTGGATAAGGAGTTGCGCGCTAGCTCCCAACAACGTGCCGGCAGCCAGACTCTTGATCCCCACCAGCGGCGCTAGCGTCACAATCCCGATAATCATTCCGGTGTTGAAAGCAGCCGCCACAAAAGCGGGCAGTAAAAACCGGCGCTGGGCATGCAGCACAGCGGTAACGATCCCCGAAAGACCCATGAGCGTCACCGCCGGCAGCAGCCAGCCGACTAAAGCCACCGCTTCAGCTTGCAACGCCGACTCGGTTGGGCGAGCAAGCAACGCCACTGCGAGTGGTGCCTGCCATGCCAGTAGTGCGCTAGCGATGACCAGCATCGTAAAAGCGAGGGTGATGACTGTGGAAACAACGTGCCAGAACTCGTCACGGTCACGTTCGGCATATTCGCTAAACACCGGCACCAGCGCCGCGCTGACCGCGCCGCTGATCAGCAGCTCGTAGAGCGCATTGGGTAGCGTCCATGCCAAGGTAAAGGCATCAACTTCCAAACCGCGGCTGAAATAGGCGGCGATAATGGGTTCACGCACCAAACCCAACACGCGGCTGGCGACGTTGCCTAGACTAATCAGCAACGCCGCCAGCGCAATGCTCCGAAAGACGCTCGTCGAAGAGGAAGTCTCGGTCACAGGAATGTACTACTCGCCGCCAGCCGTCGAAACGGCCTCACCGGTGAACTGGGCAACAATCCGCCGTAATGCTTGTGGTTGAACCCGGAAGGTTGCGCCGCCGCCAAGTTCGACAATCGATGACGAATCAATCGCGTAGCGCAAGATATTCTCGCTATCAATCGTGCGGGCAAAGCTGGCGAGTTCGAGCATCGTGCGACGGTTGAGATCAGTGGTGACGTAGCCGCGTAGTGCGCCGGTATAGTCATCGAGGCTGGTCAATTGCTGGAGCAGCCCCCGGTCGCGGATACGGTAGAAAATGGCCATCAACACCTGCTGCTGGCGCTGGTTGCGGCCAAAATCGCTATCGGCGTGGCGAGTGCGGGCATAAATCAGCGCGCGCTCGCTATCCATCCATTGGCGCCCGGCATTGAAAGAGACCTCGATGGTGCCGTAATCTTCGGTGGGGTAAGCCGGGTCATAGATGGGGCGGGGAACGTCAATCTCAATCCCGCCAATGAGATCGATGATCTTCTTAAACCCTTCAAAATTGATCAAGATGAAATGGTCAACTGGCAACCCCAACAGCTTGCTTACCGTCGATTTGGCAAGCGCCGCGCCGCCGCCGGGGCCGAAGCGATTCTCACCAATCGCATAGGCGGCGTTGATCCGGCCTTCGCCGCCGGTGGGATAACTCACCCAGAGATCGCGCGGAATCGACAGCATACTGACGCGCCCGGTATCGCGGGCGATATGAACTACCACGATCGCATCGGTGCGGGTGGGGCCGGCATCATCAGGCCGGGCGTCGGTACCCAACAAGAGAATGTTCATTTCGGGCCGACTGAGCCGCAGTGCTTCAGCGGTTGCCGTTGCTGCTGGCGGGTTGTCAACCGGTGGTGGTGGCACTAGGGTTGGCTGCGCTGCCGGAGGGGCTGGCGGCGGGCCATACAGCTCGTTGGTAGCAGTGATCGTTTGAGGGGTTGGCGCAACGCTTGCTTCAGTAGGCAACGTTACTGGCGTGACAATCATTGCGTCAATATCGGCCAGCGCCTGACGCCATTCAAAGGCAATCCGCAGCATCATGGCTACGGCAATCAGACTTATGATGAAAGCGGCGCTGGTTAGAATGCGCCTGCGCAAAGCCAACATAACCTCCTGCTCCGAATTTCAGATGCCGTTCGCTTTGGCTGTGCGACGTGACAACACCGAATCCACCTCGGTTTTTTGTCACTGTCGCGCATTGCGGCGATCGGACGCGGATCGGGCATCTTTGTGATAATCTTCCGCACCGATTGTTACTATACCATATCACGCTAAATACGTGAACATCAGGCACCATGATGGATAGCTGAAAAATGGCTGATGTGAGTGCGAATCGAGAGCAGTATTGCGTTTATTGCGGTTGCATTGCGGCTTTAGCCCGCCGGCTTCGTTTGAAGATGGCAGTTTGGCTGCCAATTGGGTTGCTAACTGCCGATCAAGCCCACATCGCCGCTCTCAATCACGCTCACTGCGCCGGAAGGTTCGCGCACGAGCAACGCACCGCTGCGCGTGACATCTATTGCTTCGCCGTGGATTGTTCCACTACCGGTCGTGATCGTGACCATCTGGCCAAGGGTAAGCAAACGGCTGCGCCACGCCTCCCACAACCGATCGCTATCACCATGCTGCAACTGGCGGAACCAGAAGTCATACTGGCGTAGCAATACCTGCAATAGCCTGAGCCGATCAATGTCCGGCGCACCGGCAATGGTCAAGGCTGTTGCGGGGTATAAAGTGGCTTGCGGATCAGGCGCGGCGCTCACATTGATCCCGCAGCCAATAATGGCCCACGCTAGCGTACCGTTATCCCAGCCGCCTTCGAGCAGGATGCCGGCGGTTTTAGCCCAGCCGGCGGGTGTCTGCACCAATACGTCATTTGGCCATTTCAACCCAGCGCGCAGCGGCGTTTCTGCTTCGATCGTTTCGAGCAACGCTACTGCCGCTAGCCAAATTAGGGCGGTGGGCGTTGTCGTGACGGCAGTTGGCGGGTGGAGGCCGAGCGAAAAGAGCAGCGCGCTGCCCGACGGTGCGACCCAACGCCGACCAAGCCGGCCCCGGCCCGCCGTTTGCTCTTCAGCAACAATCAATACCGGCAAGGCACTCGGTGGCAGGGTTGCGATGGCAGTACGCGCCAGATCCATCGTCGAGCCAACCTGTTCGTAACAGTGAATGGTGACTGGCAGGGTCGCGCCGGGTGCTAAACCGGCGCGAATAGCGTTAGCATCAAGCATACGTTTCTCTTGCCCGTGATGGCGAAAATGAAAAATCGCTAAAAATCCACCAAATGGTATGGACGCAGTAACAATTTTTCGTTATACTACTCACTACTGAAGCTATGCACGTACCCCTGCGGGTGCTCACCTCTTCGCAGCGGAAAGGATTCGCGTATGATCACATTTATCCTACTGGCGGCATTCATCCTCATTGCCGGAGGATTGTTCATTTCGCTGCGTCGGGTGCAGCCTGAGCCGATCCGGGTTCGGGTCCGCGATCGTAATTTGCCGCGCCGTCTGCGCCGCTAACTGTTCCCTATTGTACCGCAGCTTTGCGCGCCGCGCCTCCCCTCGCGTTGAGGGTTGGCGTGGTTGTGTTTTTAGGGAACTTTTTCCTTACTGGGAACGTCTCTTGAACCGGAATGTCAGTGCAGGTGTTGCCGGAGGGAGGATGCCGCATGCAGACAAGGCGTGCGTGGCGTTGGCTCGTGGTAGCGATGGTTTTAGTGGTGATAGGGCCGGCATGGCTGGCGCCAGCGGCTGCCCAGAATGCCGATGTAACGCTGACCGTGCGGCCCGCATTTCAAGGCTTTGCGCGCGCTAGCACATGGCTGCCGGTTGTGATCGAGGTGGCCAACAATGGGGTTGATCGCACGGCGGAAATAGTGGCCGGCACTCCGAATGGGCCGCTTCACAGCGCCATTATTGATTTACCCGGCGGGAGTCGCAAAGGCTTGACGCTCTATCTCCACATACAGGGTACGCCGCGCCAGTTGGGAGTGCGTGTATTGGTAAATGGCGAAGAGATCGCCACGGCGTCAGCGCGCTTGCAACCTGTCAGTGAAGGATTATTGGTAGGTGTCGTTGGTGAGCGGGGCGTGCGCCTTCCGGCCCAACTGGCGGATGGGATAAAAGTTACGAGTGTACCGTTAGCGCTGGCCGACATTCCGGCGGAGGGGTTAGGCTTATCGCCGTTTGATGCGCTGATCTTAACCGATGTCGCAGCCGCTGAATTGGCGCCGGCCCAGCGCAGCGCCTTGCAAGCATGGGTCTTACGCGGCGGGACATTGATTGTGAATGGTGATGCCGGTATCAGTCGCACATTAGCTTTATTGCCGGCTGAGCTAGTTCCGGTAATGCCGGGCAATCTCTTGCCGCCGATCAGCGATCCGCCGCTCACGCCAATGGCGCTAACGCCGCGAAAGGATGCGCAGCACCGCGTTTATCCGCTCACCCTGCCATTGCTTAATAGCCCAACGCCGCTAGCCTTTAACCAGTGGTACGGTGATGGTGCTGTCATTGTGCTCGCGTTCGATCTGGCGACACCGGAATTGAGCAATTGGCCCGGCTGGCGCGAGCTTTGGCAAACCCTCTTGCCGCCGCCGGCGTTCATTCCGTCAGGGATGGCGCTCGGTGCGAAGCTCTATGGGGCGTTTGTTGAAGAGAATCTGGCGAGCGCATTGACGAGCTTGCCGGCGCTTGATCTGCCTTCCATTAACCTGCTTGCCTTGCTGCTCGGCTGCTATCTCATCGTGGTAGGGCCGGTCACATACCTCGTTTTGCGCCGGCTCGATCGGCTAGCGCTCGGTTGGGTGGTGGTGCCGGCGATTACGGTAATCTTTGCAGTCATTGCCTATGGCGTCGGCTTCAACTTGCGCGGCGGCGATGTGATCGTCAGCCAGATCTCATTGATTGATGCCGCTGAGCCGGGGTTGGCGCGCGAACGAGATTTTATTGGTATCTTTTCGCCCGATCGCTCGACCTACCGGTTACGCGCGGTCGGTGAAACGCCGTTGGTGCGCCCGATCACCGTGCAGGGGCCGTGGAGTCCGGGGCCACCAGTTAATGGTCGCTATGTGCAGATAGCGCCTGATGGCCGGGTGGTGGAAGGGTTGAATGTGGCGCAATGGTCGTTGCAATCCGTGATACTTGATCGGATCGTGCCTTCACCCGGCCTTGAGGCGCAGATTACCGTCAATGGCGATCAGGTGCAGGGTGCTGTCATTAACCACAGCGACCACACGCTTGCAGATGTGGCCTTGGTGTATAACGATTATCTCTCGCTGATCGAGACGCTTGCACCGGGCGAACGACGCACGGTGCAGCTCGAGCGGCCTATGCATGCTTTTGAAGGCATCATGCTGAGCTATCTCATTTATGGCCCGAAATTTGACGAGCACGGGCGGGTGGGCCAACCGATACCGCCAGCGTTGCAACTGCGTAGCCGCATCCTTGATGCGTTGTACGGCTATGGCACGAATACGCGCGGCGCGCAGCCATTGGTGCTGGGTTGGTACAGCGACCAAGCAGTGCAACTCGAACCAGTTGATCGACGTGCAATGATGCAGCAGCTTGCCCTGATACGTGGCATTGCTCGGCTCACCATTTCGGGCGAGGTTATGCTGCGCAACAGCTTTGCCGCCTCGTTTGAGCAGTTGAGCAATATGAATAGTCCGTGCTATGCTGATAATAAAATCGGCATAGTGCCGGATGTGCAACCAGCAGTCATACGCTTTGTCTTGCCGCGATCGTTGAACGAGATACAGATCAATTGGTTGCAGTTCGATGTGCGTTCTGATGTCTTCTGGAATGGCCGGATCGAAGTCTACGATTGGAGTCAGGGCCAGTGGGAGGCGCTGTCGAGCGATCCGATAATTCAAAACCTATCCGTTAGTTTTGAACAACCAGCGCGCTTTCTAAACGGCAATGGTGTGATGCGGGTTCGTCTGCAACGGTTCGATCAAGTGCAGAGTTTTTCGTGTGTCTATGTGGATCCGGTCATACAGGGGCGAATGCCATGACGCTGGCGATCGAGACGATTGATCTCACTCACCGCTACAACAAAAAACTGGTTGCGCTTGACCAGCTCAATTTACGGGTGGAACAGGGCTGCATCTACGGCTTTATTGGTCCTAACGGCGCAGGCAAGACCACCACGCTGCGCATTTTGGCCGGCTTGTTGTCTCCTACCAAAGGCGAGGTGCGTCTGCTGGGCGAGCAGTTGACGACGCGCGCTGCGCAACGGCTGGTAGGCTATATGCCTGACTTCTTTGGAGTCTATGACGATCTGCGGGTGTGGGAATACCTCGACTTCTTTGCCCGTTGTTACGGGTTGCGCGGCGCGCGGCTGCGGCAAGTAGTTGATGAGTTGCTCGATTTAGTCGATCTGGCCGGTAAACGTGATGCCTTTGTGCAGACCCTATCGCGCGGGATGCAGCAGCGGCTCTGTCTGGCCCATGCGCTGGTGCATGATCCGCCCGTGTTGCTACTCGATGAACCGGCCAGCGGACTGGATCCGCGAGCGCGGGTGGAGTTGCGTGAACTGCTGCGCACGTTGCGCGATATGGGCAAGACGATTATGCTCAGCTCGCATATACTTAGCGAATTAGCCGAGGTATGCGATGCGATCGGGATTATCGATCACGGGCGGATGATCATTAGCGGGCCGCTGGCCGAGGTGCAGCAGCAGTTAGCGGCTAGCGCGCGGGCGCGGCTGCGTATTGCGCGCGAGCGTGACGTCGTCTTGGCGTTGGCGCTGCTGCAACGCCACCCGCTGGTGAGCGCCGCTAGCGCTGCCGCCGCCGATCCACGGGCGCTGATCATCGACTTCAGCGAGGCGCTTAATGAAGAGCAATGCGCCGCGATTCTCGCTGAATTGGTCAATGCCGGCGTTGCGGTCAGCGAATTCAGCGCGCGCAGCGAAAATCTGGAAGAACTCTTCCTGCGCTTGACGGCAAACACGGGCCAAGCCAATGGTTGAAGCGGGGGCAAACATGCCGGCAATGCCACTCTGTGCTGCTGGCGGACGGTAACACTATCGCTGCCCTTGGGTCGCTTGTCATAATAAGCTATCGGTGAGAATGCGTATGGCAACCCACATTCGTCGGCCACTGCTCAATCCGATACTGGTGCGTGAAGCGCGCACACGCATGCGCGGGTTTCGCCCGTATCTGATCCTGACCGTCTTTTTATTGCTACTGATCCTCAGTACGTTTGGCATTTATCAGTATATGGTGTTTCAGGCCCGCACCGGCATGGTGGTGCTCAGCTCGCATATTGGGCAGGCGCTCTTTAAGGGGTTAGCATTCACCGAGATGTTTTTTATCGTCTTGGTGGCACCGGTCCTCACCAGTGGCGCGATCAGCGGTGAGCGAGAACGGTTGACCTACGATATGTTGCTCGCCACTCCGCTCAAACCCGGCCAGATGCTGGCGGGCAAGCTCATCGGCGTGCTCAGCTATCTCTTGCTGTTGATTGTGGCGTCAATTCCGGTGTTCAGCACGGTGTTAATCTTCGGTGGGGTCGAGCTGCGCACGTTGATTTGGGTAGTTCTGCTGCTAGGCAGCGCCGCGCTCTTTTTTGGCACGATCGGGCTATTCTGTTCATCGCTGTTTGGCCGGACGACGCCGGCAACGATTGCTAGTTATACAATCGTGCTGCTCTTGAGTGGCGTGCCATTGCTGGTTGCGTCAATTTGGCCGCAGTTCAGCAACCCCATGGGGCAAAGCCCGCCGCCATGGCTGCTCTATCTCAATCCGTTTAGCGCGATTGTCGCGGTGACAACCGTCACTCCAACTGCTTTTCAACCCGACATGCCGTTTTTCGGTGTGAACGATCCCTTTATGCTTGTGCCCTTCTTATCGCAGTTTAGTGTCGGCATCGTCCGGTATGCGCCGGAGGGGCCAGTGCTCATGCCAGTCTATCGGGCCACCTTGTTAGGCTTCTGGCTGGGCACCTTTGTCTTGCTCTGGCTCAGCTCACACCTTGCCTTGCCAGCGCGGCGCTGGCGACCACGCTGGAGCGATTTGGGATTTGTGGCGGTGGTAGGTGCGATTGCGCTGTTGATGTGGGTGCGGATCGATTGGTGGTGGATTGTGCCACCGGTGGATCCGTGGCTGGTGCCGATGGAACCGATGCCAGTGCCGATCGATCCAGCGCCGGTGCCGTAGAGGATGTGGTCAAGGCGGAGGCATCTCAAGATTAGGATGACGTAAAGGCGGATGGTCAGGGCGGGTTTCAAACCCGCCCTGACCAGATCCGGCCCTGATCCGCGCTTGGATGTACCTTCAAGGTTGGACAGAACCTATAAGCGTAGGTATGGTTGATGGCTTTAAGATATGCTGGCTCATTCTCATCCTCCAGCCCCTCTCCCACTGGCGCGGGAGAGAGGTTGGAGGGTGAGGGTGTTGAGGCATCTCGCAGCGATCAGGGGGCGGGCGGTGCTACATCAGACTACGCAACACGCCAATCACGCGACCTTGGATGCGCACATTGTTGGGTGAAGTATAGATCGGCTGCATCGTCGAGTTGGCCGGTTGGAGGCGAATGCGGCCATCTTCGCGATAAAACTTCTTGAGCGTGACCGCGTTTTCGTCGATTAACCATGCCGCGACCATCTGGCCGTTCTCAGCCGTCTCTTGCCAGCGCAGCAACACAATATCGCCATCGTCGATCAGCGCATCGATCATTGATTGGCCGCGCACCTTCAGCGCATAGACCCCGTCGAGACGGGTGAGAGGCACCACATCGGCCGGGACCACGATTTGCTCGGCGCGGCTGTGGTCAATCTCTTCGGGGTCGGGCAGGGGCGAACCGGCGGTAATGGTGCCAAGTAAGGGCACGCGCCCGATCTCTTGGCTCAACAGCGCCGGCGACAAACCCGGAATGCTGATCCCGCGCGAAATCTTGTCGTTGCGGATGATCTTGCCCAACCGTTCGAGCACGTCGAGATTGTAGGAAACGACCGAGGTTGATGAGATGTTCAGATCGCGCTGAATATCGCGGATTGATGGCGAGATGCCGTGCGCTTTGATGTAGTTGACAATGTATTCGTAAATATCCGCTTGTCGATCAGACATCTCGCGTCTTCTCATGGCCGCTATCCTTTCATTAGGCCGCGGCCCCGGCGGACTGCGGCAGACAAAACTAGAACTGATGTCGCAATTATAGCTGCCGAACACTTGTTTTGTCAAGTACGTTTGTTCAAGTTTTTGTGATCGGCTAGTATGAGGAGGCTTGCCGGTAGGCAGGTTGCTTCGAGTATAATGCACGGTATGGGAACAATAGCTGTGCCAAATGATCGATTAGCTGCTCAACGTCGCACCCTCCGCATTGCGTGGCTGACGCTGTTTGCGTTTTTAGGGTTGTTTTTGGCCCTCGTCACGCTGGTAGCACTGAGTGCGCGGCAGTGGTATCTTGCCGCGACTGATACGCAGAAGGCGACATTGGTTGTGCGGAGTCTCAATGAGAGTATCGTCTGGCAGCCGGCAGGCCGGACGATCTTTCAGGGTACGCGCGATCAGCAAGAGCTGGGCGAAGGCGATGTGTTGCGCGCTTTGCCGAACGCTGGATATGGGCAAGTGGCCTCTTTGCGCCTTTTTGAAGGCAGCCAGCTCGATTTGTGGGCTGGCGCTGAATTGCGCTTGACCGAACTTCGCACCACCCGCTGGTATAGTGGCGCTTTGCAGGTCACACTGGAACAGACCAGCGGGTATGTGCGGTACGATTTACGCGCCGATCAGCCGTTTCAAACGGTGCGCTTTACCGTATTGGTTGGCGATGCGCGGGTCGAGTTTACTCCCGGCGGCAGTTATAGCATTGACCTGTACCCGCCTGAACGGCGCGTTATCCGCAGTGATGGCCGGCCAGCACTGATCGCCGATATTGCGGTGCGTGCCGGCAGTGCGATTGTGAATGGGGTCGTGGGCCAGCCGGTGCGATTGGCCGCCGGCCAGCGCGTTGAGGTGGATCCGGCCGGATTGCCCGGTCTGCCGGTGCCGGCACGCTGGGAGTTGATCCGTGATGGCGGGTTTTCCCTCTTTTCTGAGATGGAATATAACAATACCACCCGCGCCGATGATCCAACATTGCCGCGCGCGACAACATGGCAAGTCTCAGGGACGCCGAATTTGCCGCTGCCCGAACGGGGCTTCTTCCGATTGGCCATGATTTGCCGTCCGCCAAATCCAACACTGAGCTGCCCGCCGGAAGACCGGCGTACTGCGGCGTGGTTTTACCGAACGGGCGGGCAAGTCAACGGCTTTGTGACCAGTATTCGCCAGTTGTTAGGGGTGAATGGCGCCGGTGTTGATGTGTCCGAGTTCCGCTCGCTGGTCTTTTCACTCTGGGGTAGGATCGATTATCAGTCATTATTGGCCGCTGGCGATCGTGGCACTGAATGCCCGATTATGATCCGGATTGTGGCCCGCCGCAGTAGTCCCGCCGATCCTGACGAAGAGCGGGTGGTGTGTCTTTATACGGCAGCCAGCGATCAGGATTTGCGGGTGCGCGCCGATGGGATCTTTTATCAGCGGGTTGATCCAGAAACGTGGACGCGCTTTCAAGTTGATCTGCGCGATAAGGGGTGGTTGCCCGATTACCGCTATTTGCGCAGCGTTGAAATTTATGCCAATGGGCACGATTACGATGCGCGGGTAGTGGATGTGTCGTTGGTCGGGACGCAATAACGGCAAGATGATGCTCTATCATGGCGTTGATGTGGTTGAAGTGGCCCGAATCCGTCACACGGCGCTGCGCTATGGCCAGCGCTTTCTTGCTCGGGTCTATACTGCCGCCGAGCAGGCTGATTGCGTATCCGCTGACGGTATGCTGCGTTTCGAGGCGTTGGCGGCGCGGTGGGCAGCTAAGGAAGCGTGTGCCAAGGCCCTAGGAATCGGGTTGCGTGGCTTGGGCGCGCTAGCTGTTGCTGATCGTCCGCGCGCCGGGCTTCTTGAGATTGAGGTCGTGCGTGATGCGGCGGGCCGGCCTGTGTTGCGGCTGGCGGGGATCGCGGCGCAGACGGCGGCTGCCTTGCGGATTGAAACGCTGGCGGTGAGTCTGTCGCATACCGCTGATCTGGCGCTGGCTAGCGTCGTGGCATGGGGATTGTAGGTTCCTTTACCCAGATCTATGTGGTGGAGTGGCGCATGGAATCTGCTTTGCCGTTCGTGGTGACAGCGGCCCAGATGCGCGCCGCCGAAGAAGCGGCGGTGGCCGCCGGCAGCGATTGGGCCGTGTTAATGGAGCGCGCCGGTACTGGGGTGGCGCAAGCTGCGCTCGCTTATCTCACACCGTTGGCCGGGCGCACGGTGCTGGCGCTAGTTGGCCCCGGCAACAATGGTGGCGATGCGCTGGTCACTGCTCGCCATTTGGCCGATGCCGGTGCGCAGGTGACACTCTACTGCTGGCGGCGCAACCGGGTTGATGATAACTTGCTGGCATGCCGCGCGCGCGGCATCCGTGAATTGCACGCGGCTGATGATGTGGATGGGGCGCTGCTTACGGCTGCGCTCGCCGAAGCAACGTTAGTGGTTGATGGTCTGCTCGGCACCGGCGCCCGCCCGCCAGCATCTGATCTGGCTGCGATCATTACCGCTGTCAACGCTGCTCGCGCGCAGCGTGTCGATCTACGCGTTGTGGCGATCGATCTGCCGAGCGGCGTTGCGGCCGATGATGGTCAGGTGGCGACCGTTGCCATCCGTGCCGATCTGACGGTGGCGACCGGTTTGCTCAAGCGGGGGTTATTGCTCTGGCCCGGACGAGGCTATGCCGGTACGATAGTGGTAGCACCGATTGGTTTAGGCTTATTAGATGAGGCAGTGACAATGAGTGAATTGTTGACGGCAACCCAAGCCCGCTCATTTCTGCCGGCGCGTCCGGCCGATGCGCACAAGGGTGTATTTGGTAAGGTGCTGGTGCTAGCCGGTTCGATCAATTACCCCGGCGCCGCAGTGCTAGCGTGCGCCGGCGCACAACGTGCGGGCGCCGGTTTAGTCACCTTAGCGACTGGGCGTAATGTGTTGGCGCTGGCCAAGGTTCCGCCGGAAGTGACCTTGCTACCAGTGGCCGAAGGCGATTGGGGTGCGATCGGGCCGGTAGCGATTGATGAGCTAGCCGAAGATTTGCCTCGTTACCAAGCGTTGTTGATCGGGCCGGGGTTAGGCCAAGCTGAGGCGACCCGCCAATTGGTGCTGCGTTTATTTGGCCTTGATCAGGTGCGTAGCCGGGCGCGAGTGGGGTTTGTCGCGGTGGGGGAGTCGATAGCTCATTTGCCACAGAAAACGGTTGAATTGCCGCCCACGGTGATCGATGCCGATGGCCTCAATTTATTGGCGAGCGCCAGCGGCTGGTTCGAGCGGTTGTCACCCGAACGTTGTGTGTTGACGCCGCACCCCGGCGAGATGCGCCGTTTGCTCGGGGTGACCGAATTGCCGCCGGACGCGGTGGCGACGGCAGCGGAGGCGGCCCAGCGCTGGCGGCAGACGGTGGTGCTTAAGGGGGCGACGACGGTGATAGCAGCACCCGATGGCCACACCCTGATCCACGATGGCGCTAATCCGGCCTTGGCGACCGCCGGTTCGGGTGACGTGCTAGCCGGTATCATCGCCGGGTTGATGGCGCAAGGGTGCGCGCCGTTCGCCGCTGCGGCGTTAGGTGTCTACCTGCACGGCGCTGCCGGGGCCAAGGCTCGCGCAGCAATGGGTGATGCTGGCGTGGTGGCCGGCGATCTGTTACCATTCGTGCCACAAGCGATCCGTGAATTGCGCGCAGGCTGAAGCGCTGTGCAAGGTGGGAAAGGAATGGCCGTGATGCGCATGGTTGATATTATTGCCGCCAAACGTGACGGCAGAGCATTGACGACGGCTGAAATTGATTGGGTTGTCAAAGGATATGCTGCCGGTGAGATTCCCGACTATCAGATGGCGGCGCTAGCGATGGCGATTGTGCTGCGCGGCATGGACGATCGCGAGACGGCTGATCTAACCATGGCCATGGCCCGTAGCGGCGATATGCTCGATCTGCACGATATTGCTCCGCTGACCGTCGATAAGCATTCGACCGGCGGCGTCGGCGATAAGACTACGCTGGTGCTGGCGCCGTTGGTGTCGGCAGTTGGCTTGCCGATGGCCAAGATGAGCGGTCGCGGCCTAGGGTTTAGCGGCGGTACGATTGATAAACTGGAGAGCATTCCCGGTTTTCGCACCAACCTGAGCGCCGAAGAGTTTCGCCGCGCCGTGCGTGAGTTGGGTGTGGTCGTTGCTGCGCAGAGCGGCGATCTAGCACCGGCGGATAAAAAACTCTACGCTTTGCGCGACGTGACTGCCACGGTTGAGTCGATCCCGCTGATTGCTGCTAGCGTGATGAGCAAGAAGCTGGCGGCGGGGGCTGATTGTATCGTGCTTGACGTTAAATACGGGCAAGGCGCATTTATGCGCACGATCGACGATGCGCGCCGGCTGGCCCGAACGATGGTGGCGATTGGCCGCCACGCTGGGCGCAAGGTGGCCGCTGTGCTCAGCAGTATGCAGCAACCGCTCGGCTTCGCGATCGGCAATGCGCTCGAAGTGCGCGAAGCCGTCGCGGCCCTGCGCGGGACGGGGCCGGACGATTTGGTCGAGTTGTGTCTGGTATTGGGCAGTGAGCTGGTGCGAATGGCTGGGGTGCGGGCCGATGCCGATTCAGCGCGGCCAATGCTCGTCGAAGCGTTGCGCAGTGGCGCGGCGTGGGCGAAGTTTCGGGCTATGGTCGTCAATCAGGGTGGCGATCCGGCAGTGATTGACGAACCGGAGCGGTTGCCTGCGGCGCCGGTGCAGGTCGAGCTGCCGGCGCCACGGACCGGATTCGTTACCGCGATTGATGGGCAGGCGTTGGGTTTGGCAGTGAATGCGCTTGGCGGTGGCCGGTCACGAAAAGAAGACACGATTGATCACGCGGTTGGGTTGGTCTTGCGGGCGAAGGTTGGGATGCGCGTTGCTGCCGGCGATCCGCTCCTCACCATCCATGCGGCGCGCCAGAGCGATGTTGAGGCAGTTGCCGAGCAGTTGCGCACCGCCTATACTATTCATGACGCGCTGCCACCGCCGCTGCCGTTGGTTGAAGAGATTATTCGCTAAGGTGATGGCTTAGCAACAGATGTTTGGAACCAGTACAGGGTATAATTCTAGCAGTTTGTCGAGCAACGTTTCGGTGAGCAATGATCTTTGATGTCATTGTGGGGGCGCCACCCGACAGCAATCTTCCGCTCAGGCGGGAGGCTATCTCGCTGGTGCGGGAAATTGCGTCGCTGCGCAGGCAATGCACCACATTGCCTCTACGCGCGGCTTGCAATGACAGGCGGAAAGCGGTGCGCAATCACGTAGAAATCATCGATCGTGAGGCTAGCTATGCCGATCTACGAATACTTCTGTCCTGCTTGCAACGGCCAATTCCAAAAGTTAGTGCGCGGGTTTAGCGATCCGCCCGGTTTGGCTTGCCCACGTTGCGGCAATACCGAGGTTCGCCGCGCCATTTCGCGCTTTGCTACCCTGAAGTCGGAAGATGACCGGATTGAGTCGTTAGCCGATCCATCCAACTTTATGGGGCTAGACGAGAGCGATCCCCGTTCGATTGCCCGCTGGGCCAAGCGTTTGGGTAAAGAGTTAGGCGAAGACGCTGGCGAAGATTGGGATGAGATGGTCGATCAGATGCTCGAAGAGGAGCTGAGCGGCAAACAGGACGATGAGGAAGGCAGCTCGTCGGCCAAGCCCGATAATCTCGGTTGGGCGTGACCGTCTATTTGCATAAAAGACAATCTAACGGTATTATAAAGCAAAGTCGCTTCTAGAATGAACGGTCGAGTATGCGCATCCTCTTCTACACCGGCAAGGGCGGCGTCGGTAAAACCAGTGTGGCAGCGGCTAGCGCTCTCCGCTGCGCCCAACTTGGGTATCGGACTATCGTGCTCTCGACCGATGCGGCCCACTCGCTGGGCGATTCGCTCGGCGTAGATTTGCGCGCCGAACCGATCCAAGTGGTGCCGAATCTGTGGGCGCAAGAGATTAACGCCCTCCACGAGCTTGAGTCGAGCTGGGGGGTGGTATCACGTTATTTAGCCGATCTGTTGGCGTGGCAAGGGGTTGAAACGATCGCCCAAGGTGAGCTGTCGGTCATTCCCGGCACCGAAGAACTCTTCAGCCTGCTCCAGATCAAGCGCCATTACGACGAAGGCAAGTATGACGTGATTGTGGTTGATGCCGCTCCCACCGGCGAGACGCTGCGCTTGCTGTCATTGCCCGATGTGATGCGGTGGTGGATTGCCCGCCTCTTCCCGATTGCGCGGACTTTGTTGCGGGTGGTGCGTCCGGTGGCGCGGCGGGTGACTGATATGCCGATCGCCGATGACGATGTGCTGGCGTCGGCGCAGCAGGCGATCGATGCGTTGATCGATGTGCGCCAGTTGTTGACCGACCACCAGATTTGTACGGCGCGGATCGTGATGAACCTCGAGAAGATGGTGATCCGCGAGGCGCAACGTTCGCTGACCTATCTTAGTCTGTTCGGCTACGCAGTTGATGCGATCATCGTCAACCGGATTCTGCCGCCCGAAGTTGACGCTCACTTTGGCCAATGGCGGGCAATGCAGCAGCGATATGCGCCGATGGTCGAGGAGATGTTTGAGCCGTTGCCGATTTTGCGCGTGCCCCACTTCTCGCAAGAGATTGTCGGGGTCGAGTTGCTTTCCCAATTGGCCGACCATCTCTTCGGCAAACACGATCCGGCGGCTTTCCTCTATCAAGGCCCAACCCAACGGCTGGAAAAGACTCCCGATGGCTACGATTTGATTGTACCGTTACCGTTTGCCTCTGAGGATCAAGTTCATCTGGCGCAGAGCGATGACGAGCTGCTGATTTCGGTCGGCTGGCACCGCCATCGCATTGTGTTGCCGCAATCGTTGGCTCGTTTGCGTGCCCAAGATGCCTTCTTCGAGGATTCATCGCTACGGGTGATCTTCCGGCGCGAAGCGGCTGCATAGGAGGGGCAGCAACGCTCTGCTCTTCTTATGTTGCCGCAATGGGCAAGTTGCTCTCGTTCCGTTGGTATGGTATACTAGCCGTCAGTGCGCCCCAAGGGCGCAATTTCGTGTGTAGTTCTGGGAAGAGGGATCGCTATGGCCAGCAAAAAGGGTAACCGCATCGTGATCAAGCTGAAGAGCACCGAGAGCGGCCATACCTATACTACCGAGAAGAACCGGCGCAACGATCCGAGCCGCCTCGAGTTGCGCAAGTATGATCCGATTGTCCGCCGTCACGTGGTGTACCGCGAGACCAAGTAGGGGCAGAGCAGCGTTCTGCCAACAGCATGGGCAGAGCAGCGCTCTTCCAACAGCATGGGCAGAGCAGCGCTCTGCCCATACACATTTAAGTTTAAGTATAATGATCCGCTTGTTGCGCATTGTGCTCCTTGCCGCCTTTGAAACGACACTGGTTGCGCTGCCGTTGCTAGCGCTCGCAGCGATAGCGTTGCCGTGGCCGGGATTGTTTGGCGCAGTGCTGCTCGGTTGGCTGGCCGATGGCGCGGCGCGTCGTCTGTGCCATCCATTCCACTATTTGCCGCTGGTGTTGGCGCCGCTGCTTGCCGCCACCGGCTTGCTGTGGCTAGCGATTGGTGGTGATCCGCTGGCGTTGTGGCCAGCCTTGTTGCCGGGCCAACCCCAAAGTGGTCTCGCATACGTGGCAGCGCTGGTTGCGTTTTTTCTGACGTGGCGGGGGGCTGGGTTAGAGAGCCACGATAGTGCGACTATACTCACTTTTGCCGGCAGAGGGATGATTGCCGCGATCGCGTCGCTGCTAGTTGGGCCGTTGGTGCGCGCTGGCGCTGCTGTACCCGCCGATGCGCTGCTGACGTATGTAGCGGTAGCGATTGGCACTGGTCTTGGTTCGTTGGCGCTATCGCATGTGATCGAAACTTCTGCCAATCGGACGGTGGACGGGCGCTGGAGCCTTCTCTTGCTAGGAGTAGTTGGCAGCGTGTTGGCGATCGGTGCCGCGTTGACGGCGCTGCTCAGCGGTGAGGCGGCGCTCGACGGCGTAGTCAACCTGCTGCGTTTTATGCTCTTGCCATTGGCGCTGATTGGGGCGGTGCTAGTCTATCTGTTCACCGTGATCTTTGGTGATCTGATTCGCGCCCTCGTGGCGTTGTTGGGGCAGGCGCTGGCCCAGATGAACCTCCGCCCTGAACCGCCGCCGGTGACCGATACGGCGCCGATCGACGATGCCGCCATCGAGACGGTGATCGCCTTGGCGCAACAAGCAACCTTCTGGCTAGCGTTGATCCCGCTAGCGGTGTTGCTGGTCTTGCTGATCTGGTGGCGGCGGCGCGCGCGCCGGGTTGAAACTGATGAAGAGCGCGAGTCGCTCGATGTCGGCCAAAGTCTGCTGGCCGATGTGCGCGATCTACTTGGGGCGCTGCGCAATCCGTTTCAGCGCCGGTTGAGCGGGTTGCAAGCGGCACTGGCAGCTTTGCGTGGCGCTGATCCGGTGACGCGGGTGCGCCGTGCCTATATTCAGGTGCTGCTGGCGTTAGAGGAGCGCGGCTTACGCCGGCCACCAGCGCAGACGCCATCTGAGTGGTATACAACAGTAGCGCCAACCTTGCCCGATCCCGCGCCGCTCGCTGAGCTTACCGCCATCTACGAGCGGGCGCGTTACCAACCTAGCGGCGTCGCACCAGCCGATGCCGCTATCGCCGAGCAAGCCTCCCAGACGGTACGCCAGTAGGGGCGCCCAGCCGAGCGCCCCCGCTTCAGCGTCTTTACTCCACCGTCACGCTTTTAGCGAGGTTACGCGGTTGATCGACATCGCACCCGCGCAACACTGCGACGTGATAGGCGAAGATTTGCAATGGGATCACGTTCAGCACCGGCTGCAAGAGCGGCAAAGTTGCAGGGATACCGATCATGTGATTGGCCTTTTCGGCCAGCAGCGCATCGCCGGCGTGACCAATCGCGATCACCTGCCCGTGGCGGGCACGCACCTGCTCGACGTTGCTGATCATCTTTTCGTAGATGTGGTCACGCGGCGCAATGCAGATCACCGGCATATTCTCGTCGATCAGCGCGATCGGGCCATGCTTCATCTCGCCCGCCGGGTAGCCCTCGGCGTGAATGTAGCTAATCTCTTTCAGCTTGAGCGCGCCCTCAAGTGCGATTGGATAGTTGATCTGGCGGCCAAGGAAGAGCGCGTTGCTCACCCGGTGGTAGCGTTCAGCCAGCTCGATGCAGATCGGCGTCGCCAGCTCGATCGTCTGCGCCGCCTTACCGGGCAGCTCGATCAACGCCTGAATATGCTCGCGGATCTGGGCCGGTGTGAGGGTGCCTCGCGCTTGCGCCAGCCGCAGTGCGAACAGGTAAGCGACCACCAGCATCGAGGTAAAGGCTTTGGTCGAAGCGACCCCGATCTCAGGGCCAGCATGCAGATAGATCGGGCCGCCGTCGGCCACGCGGGCCGCTTGGCTACCGATCGCGTTGACAATCGCCACGCTTGGCGCGCCCTGCGCGCGCGCCTCTTCCATCGCCGCCAGCGTATCAACCGTCTCGCCGCTTTGGGTGAACGCCAGCAATAAGGTATCGCGCTCACCATCACTCTGCAAGATTGGCCCGCGATACCGGAACTCGCTGGCGTAATCGACTTCAACCCGCACCCCGGCAAGACGCTCAATCAAAAATTTCGCCACCAGCGCCGCATGCCACGCCGTACCGCACGCGGTAGCGTAAACCCGGCGCACCCGGCGTAGATCGTCATCGCTCAGACGCAGATCCGCTAGCTCGATCCGTCCGCGCTCTTGGTCGATCCGGCCCCGTAGCGCATCCATCAGCGCGCGCGGCTGCTCGGCAATCTCCTTCTGCATAAAGTGGCGATAATCGCCTTTGGCCGCCGCTACCGGATCCCACGCAATCGTGTGGGTGGGCCGCTCGACCGGGGTGCCGTCAAGGCGGGTGATAGTGACACTGTGGCGGCGCACGACGGCAACATCGCGATCTTCGAGGAAGATCAAGGTACGGGTGTAGTCAAGGATGGCCGGAATATCCGAGGCGATAAACTGTTCGTCCTCGCCGAGACCGATCGCCACGCCGCCGGCATTGCCGAGTCGCGCCGCCACCAGCGTATCGGGTTCGTGGATCGAGAAGGCCACAATCGCGTTGCCGCCGCGCAGCTCGCTAAGAGTCTGGCGTACCGCAGTGACCAGATCGTGGCTATCGCGGTAGTAATGACCGATCAGTTTCGCGATCACCTCGGTGTCGGTTTGCGACTCAAACTGGTAGCCGAGTTCGAGCAACCGTCCTTTAAGACTGAGATAATTCTCGACAATGCCATTTTGAATCACCACAATCGTGCCACTGGCGTCGCGGTGCGGATGGGCATTGATCTCGGTCACACTACCATGGGTTGCCCAACGGGTATGGCCGATCCCGATCTGGCCGTGGGTTGGTTGGGCGACCAGCCGCTGTTGCAAATTGCTCAGTTTGCCAACACTGCGGCGCAATTGCAAACCGAGGTCGGGATCGTAGATCGCGATGCCAGCGGAGTCGTAGCCGCGATATTCGAGCCGTTGCAAGCCATTAATTACGACGGTAGTCGCCTCGCGTGGTCCAACATACCCAACAATACCGCACATAGTTCGAACTCCTACATAAATTCATGGCAGCATCAACCGGCAGGCGTAGACAATCCACTGCACCTCATGCAGCAGAACGCAGCAAACCAAGCCTGCGGTGACACAGCTTACCCGGATAGACAGATTGGGATGGGGGAAATGCTATGTGGCGGGTCGCTGCCGATGGCTCTGCCCTAGCCCGTCACCGGGAGGTGTTACCCCATCAGCTTGCCGGTGGCACCCTGCACCGGGGAGGCTTCCGCTGATCACTCGATGTTCCGGGCGGCTGGCGCCCGTTAGCTCCGGCTCGCGCCGGGAACCTCCATCCTCGTCAACTTCGCCGGTAGGCGAAGCCCATGCGCTTCATTGTCTAAAGACGTGTTATTGCTCTACCCTCCCGGCTGCGCCCCCGCACAGCCCTAGCCAGCCAATCTTGATGCCCGGAGTATATCACACTCCGGGCGGTCGGGTAATGACAGTTTGCTTATGTAGGGGCTAACGGTTAAATCATCATCCCCAAGCCAATAAAGAGTGCGGCGGTGCCAATGACGATCACCGTCGCCATGATACGGGCAGGGCGACCACAGGCTGGCGGCGTTTCGGCCAGCGCCAGATTGGCCATCATCACGCTAATGATGCTAAAGGCTACCAGCGCCAGAAACGGAATCTTCACAAAGCTCAGCGCGCCGGGAATATTGATGTAATCGAACGCGCAGGGCACCACGCCGGCGCAAGGGGCAGGCGGAATAATCAGCATCACCATCAGATAATGGTAGAGCGAAACGGCGATGCCGGCCAGCGCCAGCGGTAGCGCATAGAGGTAAACCTTGCGATCATCACGCCAAATTCCGACAAAGAGAATAAGCACCAACGGATACATCAAAATCCGCTGATACCAACACAATTCGCAGGGAATCCAGCGCAAGACTTCGCTAAAAAACAGGCTGCCGGCAGTCGCGATCATCGCAGCGAGCAAGGCGATATGCCGGCAGCTCAGGCTCAGCCAATCAAGCAAGCTGAACTTGGTTGCGGTGGTAATAGTCATTGATTGAGCGCGATCCATAGAGTACTCCGCTTGGATTGATACAACGCGTTTGCATTGTATCATGGGATATTGCTTGAAGTGGCATCTAAGCAAGTGTATACTAGAAGGTAATATTGCGATATGGCGGGCGGGTGGTTTCCTTTTCGATACCTCTCGGCGTAGTCACATGGATGAACGCTGGAACGCCGCACAAACCCGTTTGCTCGCCGACGTAGGCGTCTTGTTCATCTCACTTAACCAACTCGAGGCGTTTCAGCACGTTGCCCGCCGTTTAGTGCCATTATTGGGCGATTGGTGCGCGATCATCATTCGCGACGAACATCAGCAGGCGCGCCGAGTTGCGATGGCATGCGCCGATCCCCGCCAACAGCCGCTAGCCGATCAGCTTGTCCAAGCCGATCCATTGGTGGATCCTGCCTCTGCCCCGGCCCAAGTGCTGCGGAGCGGGCAACTTGTGTTGCTGGCCGATCTTCCCGACAACTACAGCGAACAACCAGCGTTTTCGCTGGCGTACCGCGCAATTATGCTGCAAGTCCGGCCCCGCCACCTGCTCTGCGTGCCAATGCGCGCTCGCGATCAGGTCAATGGAGTGTTGGTCTTGAATTTCACCGATGCTTCGGGCCGCCGCTTTACGCAAAACGATATTGACTTTGCGACGGAACTGGCTCAACGCATGGCGCTGGCGGTAGAAAATGTCATTCTGTATCGCTCAATGCAACGCCGGCTCAACCAGTTGTTGTTGGTGCAGCGGGTGGCCGGGTTGGTCAATTCGGCGTTACAAACCGAAATGCTCTGCCAACTCGTGGTGCGCCAATTACATTCAGTGTTCGGCTATCAGTTGGTCAGCATTTATTTATTGCATGATGGCGCATTGCGTTTGCAAGCAGTCGTTGGTTATGATCAAGTATTGCCGGTCATACAATTGGACGAAGGCGTATCCGGGAGAGTTATGCGCACCGGCAAGGCCGAGTTTGTGCGCGATGCCAGCCTTGATCCCGATTTCATCGAGGTGCGGCCGGGCACGACCCAGTGCATTGTTGTGCCCCTCCGTTACGCTGAAGGCACGCCGGCTGGCGTGATTATTGTTGAGTCAACCGGCAATCCTCCGCTTGACGATGAAGATTTCTTTTTGTTATCGCTACTCGCCGATCAAGTTAGTGTCGCATTATTAAACTCGTTTCTCTTTGCCCGCATGCTGGAAACCTTCGAGCGGTTTCGTTCATTGATCGAATTGGCCGGCAACGTGATTATCTGTCTCACTCCCAACTTGCGCATCACCGAATTCAACCGCATGGCCGAACAGGTCTTTGGCCGCACTCGCGGTGAGATGATCGGAGCTGATTATCCGTCTGCGTTGCTATCAGAAGCGGAACAGCCATTGTTTGCGGCACTCGTGCGCGAGGTGATGAGCAGCGGCAATAGCCGTTCGTTTGAAACGACGTCGGTGATGCAGGGGCATAAGCGCTGGTTATTCTGGACGATCACGTGCCGGCGGCAGTTGAATGGCGACGTTGCCGAACTGTTGCTGGTTTGTCAAGATCTGACCGAACAGCGCGAAAAGTCGTTGGAGTTACTGAACTACGAGCGGCGGTTACAAGCGCTCGAACGGTTAGAGAGTATGGGGGTGATGGCGGGCGGGATTGCCCACGATTTTAACAATCTGATCAACATTATTATTGGTAATGCTCATCTGTTGCAGACGGCATCCACGATCGAACCGTTCGCCCAGCAGAGTCTGCGCCATCTGTTAAGCGCTGCCCATCAAGCCGGTGATCTAGCGCATCAACTGCTGAATTTTGCCGGAGAAGATTGCCTACAGGTAGAGCGTTTGCAACTCAATCAATTGATTGACGAAACCTTGCCAATGTTGCAGTTGTCACTAGGATCACAGGTAGACGTGCGGCTTGATCTGGCACCGGAGTTGCCGGAAGTCATAGCTGATCCAGTGCAACTCCGGCAGGTGTTGATGAATCTGGTGATCAATGCCTACGAAGCATTGCCGGAGCGCAGCGGCTGCATTAGTATTCAGACTCGCCAGCGCATCCTCGACACCGATACGTTACATCGCTTACTGCCGCCGCACCAGTTATTGCCCGGCGAGTATGTGGTGATGTCGGTACGTGATAACGGGATTGGCATTGATCCAGCGATTCGCCAGCGCATTTTTGACCCCTTCTTCACCACCAAAACGCATGGCCATGGCCTCGGCCTAGCGGGTGTGCTCAACATTGTCCGCCGGCACGGCGGTGCATTAGAAGTTGAAAGCCAGCTCGGCAGCGGTAGCGTCTTTACCGTTTGGCTTGCGCCACAGCCGGCTGCGGCAAGAGAACGCTCTCCGTTCCCTGCCGAAAGCGACGCCGGGCCGTTGGTGCTGGTGATTGATGACAACGATGAAGTGCGCTCGTTGATCGAACGGATGCTAATCCACGCCGGGTATCGGGTGAAAGCGGTGGCCAGCGGCGGTGAAGCGCTCGAACTCGTGGATCCCGATAGCGAGATTGCATGCGCGCTGGTTGATCTTACGCTGGCCGATACCAATGGGTATGACATCTGTCGCCGGATCGCCGCGCGTGATGGACGTGTTCCACTAGCCCTGATCAGCGGCTACCCAGTTGATGCGAGCCATTTAGGAGATGGGCCGGTGGTGGCCACACTGCAAAAGCCTTTCCGAGCCGAGGCGCTGCTCGAGTTGGTACAACGGCTGATCCGAATGCGTGAGACGTCGTTGTCTTGAATCAAACGCCAGCTATTTGTCAGCTTTCATTTATTGACATGCCTTGCCGGCAACGGTATAGTAAATTGTCAGACAAAATTATGTGATGGTGAGGAGGTTCTGGTGTCGGCCCAGCATTCGCAGCCTTTCAATCCAGCTCACGATCGCCCGGTAGATGATACATTTACGCCGTCGTTACCCGGCGCAGTTGATTGGCCAGATCAAACTGGGCCACAGCCAGCAGCGCAGCGTAGTTCGGTTCGGCGAGCACGGCGCAGGTCGCGGCTTGGATGGTGGTGGCTATTGGTGATGCTGCTTACCAGCGTTGGTCTGGTTGCCGGCGCGCTCGTCTATCTGGAACAGAGCTATGCGGGCCGTATTTTGCCCAATGTCAGCGTGCGCGGCGTGCCCGTTGGCAATCTGACCCGTGACGATGCCCGCGCTGCGATCGAGGCGACGTTTGCCCCCTTTCTGGCCCAACCGGTGGTCTTGACGTACAGTGGTCGTTCGTGGACGCCGACCCTTGCTGAGTTGGGGGTGACGCTCGAGATTGACGAAGCGCTGGATGCCGCGTTGACTGTTGGCCGGGGCAATGATCTCTTTACCAATTTGCAACAGATCGGGGCCGTTTGGCAGTATGGGGTTGAGTTGCCGCTCAGGCTTTCGATTGATCAAGAGGCCATGCAGCGTTACTTGCTGGCGCGGGTGGCCGAAGTCGAGCGGCCAGCGGTTGACGCTCGGCTAGTGCTGAATGGCACCACGGTGCAGGTTGAACCAAGCGCGGCTGGCCGCCAGGTGTTGGTGATTGAAACGCTCCACGAGATTCTGGCCGCGATTCAAGATTTAAACCCGGATACGGTAGCCTTGCGCACGCGCGCGCTCGAACCGGCGCTACGCGATGATGCGGCGTTTGTGGCCCAAGATCAAATCGCAGCAATGCTGGCCGGGCCGATTACCCTACTGGTTGATAACCGGTCATTTGTGTGGTCGCTTGATGAATTGGCCCGCATGATCCGGGTCGAGCGAGTGGCCGATCCGGCTGGTGACCGGTTGGTGGTGAGCATCGATCGCGAGATGGTCATGGACAAATTGATCGCGCTCGGTGACTCAACCGAGGTGAAAGGCACCTATCCGCGCTTGAATTGGAATGATGGCCGACTGGAAATTTTCCAAGAGGGCAAACCGGGGCGACGGATTGATGAAGCGCAGGCGCTTGCTGAGGTGTTGGCAGCCTTGACCAAACCGGCTGACCAGCGGACTATAGCAGTCAGCTTCCGCGAGATTCCGCCGCCGATCAGTGCAGCGAACCTCGACCAATTGGGCATTACGACCCTAATCGGGGTTGGGCGGAGCGACTTTACCGGCTCGGCGCCATACCGTGTGACTAATATTCAAGCTGGCATGCGCTTGCTGCACGGTGTGCTTATCGCGCCCGGCGAAGAGTTTTCCTTCAATCAGACCATTGGCCGGATTGATGGCTCAAACGGCTTCGTTGAGGGATACGCGATCATTCAGAATCGCACCCAGTTGGAGTGGGGCGGCGGTATTTGTCAAGATAGCACAACGGTTTTCCGTGCTGCGTTCTGGGCTGGCTTGCCGATCACCGAACGCTGGGGGCATTCGTTTTACATTAACTGGTACGATCGTTACGGCTTTGGTCCTTATGGCGACGGGCCGGGGATGGATGCAACGATCTTTACCGGCGGTCCTGATTTGAAATTCCTCAACGATACCGGTGGCTGGATTTTGATGCAGACGTTGGTGGATACCCAGCGTAATTTGGCTGAAGTCCGGCTTTACGGCCCCGATACCGGCCGGAAGGTGTTGTTGGAAGGGCCAGTGATCACCAACCGCACGCCAGCCCCGACCGAGCCGGTCTATGTGGCAGTGCCTGATCGGCCCGTTGGCCAGCCGCGCCAGAGCGATAAGGCTCGTGGCGGGATGGATATTCTCTTTACCCGGATTGTGCTAGGCCCTGATGGAAAAGAGATCGAACGGCGCGAGTTTGTCACGCGCTTCAAGCCATGGCCTGATATCTTTGAGTATAATCCGGCTGACCTCGGTCCCGATGGCAAGCCGCTGCCAACGCCCACGCCGCCGGCTGAACCGGCACCGGCTGAACCGGCACCGGCTGAACCGGTGCAGGATGCGACGGGGTAAGGTAAGGGCGACGTTGGGGTTGCCCTTACGAAGGGAGATCAATCCCAATCAACGGCAAGACCTCTCCCCATATATTGGCAAAGGCGGGCGCAACGGCTTGCGGCTCGCCAGTGGTATAGCAGCGGAGCATACCACTCCCCTTCGGCAACCCGATTCGTTCGGCGATGCGCGCAGTTTGGGCCGCAACCGCCGGCCCGGTATCGATAATTGTCACTTCTGGCCCGGCGCAGGCGCTGATGAGCGGGGTGAGGGGCGGAAAATGGGTACATCCAAGCACAATCACATCGGCATCGGGTACGGCGGCGAGATGGCCGGCAATAAGTGTACGGGTTT
The DNA here is from genome assembly GCF_938091255.1 of uncultured Chloroflexus sp. Classification (NCBI taxonomy): domain Bacteria; kingdom Bacillati; phylum Chloroflexota; class Chloroflexia; order Chloroflexales; family Chloroflexaceae; genus Chloroflexus; species uncultured Chloroflexus sp. Next base: position 14,430 of record NZ_CALLJH010000021.1, on the reverse strand, counting down.
GCTCATCACTGGTGGCGCCGGCTTCCACTTGCTCGACTAAATCGGGGCAAGCTAACGCATAAACTTCAACATCAGCGGCGTAGGCAGTAACGAGTGCGCGGAAGCGATCGCTCGCGAGTGTACCGCTGGTCGCCATCACTGCCACTTTACCGCGGCGAGTAGCTGCTACCGCCGGCTTCACCCCCGGTTCCATGCCCACGACCGGTACCGGCAATTCATGGCGCAGCAATTCAATCGCGGCAGCCGTCGCGGTGTTGCACGCGACCACGACGATGCGCACGCCTTGATCAACCAGCCAACGCCCGCAGGCCAATGCGCGCGCGCGGATCTCGTCAACCGGTCGCGGGCCGTAAGGGCAATAGGCGCTATCAGCAAGGTAGACCAGATCAGCGTGGGGCATACGGTCACGGATGGCGCGCGTGACTGTCAGACCGCCCAATCCGGAATCGAAAATGCCAATCATAACAAGGTTGGGTTATCTGTGTAATAGCGAACAATGTCACCGCAAACAGTTGGTACAGGAATCGCATGGCAGGCGCAGAGCGCCGCTCTGTCCGCTCTGTAGAGAGAGGAGCGACAGGCAGAGCGCCGCTCTGCTCCTGCTATGGCCGGCACGCGGCAATAAAATCGGCGAACAGCGCCTGCCAGCGCGGTTCGCTGCTATCCCAGAGATGTTCGGGGTGGCATTGCACGGCCAACAGGTAGTGATCGCCGGTTGTCTCAACCGCCTCGATAATACCATCGGGAGCGTAAGCTACTGGGCGCAGGCCGGGGGCGAGCGTTTTAATCGCCTGATGGTGCATCGTGTTGCACCCGATCTGTTCAACCGACAAGACCGTCGCTAACCTTGAACCGGTGGTGATTGTCAGCGGATGGGTCAGGTCCGTCCAAGCGCGGGTGCGGGTATTGGCGCGATGGTCAATAGTCGTCTCGAATTGGGCAGGAATATCCTGATAGAGCGACCCGCCAAGGGCGACGTTTATCACCTGCAACCCGCGACAAATACCGAGCAGCGGTTTGCCATCAGCGGCAGCCCAGCGTGCTAATGCTATCTCAACTGCATCGCGTTGCGGATCGACCGGGCCGAGCTGTGGATGCGGCGCTTCGCCGTAATAGGCTGGATCGACATCACCACCACCGGGCAAGAGGATACCGGCGCACAGGTCATACAGCACGCGCACGGCGCTGAGATCATCGGTCAAGGAGATGATCAGCGGGATACCGCCGGCAGCTTCGATGGCGCGCAGGTAGGTAGGCCGCACTGCTTGCAATTTGCGGCCATCGGCGCTGGCGCCGCTGTGCATAACCGTGATACCGATTAGGGGACGAGCGTGATCAGTCATAGTAGGTTCAATATTACGGTAGGCTAAGCGGCACGGCTCTGGCGGCGTGTGTCGCGGCAACTCTGGATAAACGCGGCAAAAAGACCTTGCCAACGAGGATCGGCTACCTCCTGCAACGCTTCAGGATGGCATTGGACGCCCACAATAAAGGTGTGATCCTCGCTTTCGAGCGCTTCGATCACGCCATCGGGCGCCCATGCCACGGCGCGCAAGCCGGGAGCCACGCGGCGTACCGCTTGGTGATGCAACGAATTGATCATGAGGTCAGTCGTGCCAAGGGAGCGGGCCAAGCGCGAGTCGGGCGCGATGGTGATCGGATGGGCAAGGAACGTCCAATCTTCGCGAGCATAAGAAGCGTTATGATCGATCGGCGAGCCAAGCTGAGAGGGAATATCTTGGTAAAGCGAGCCGCCGAGAGCGACATTAATCATCTGCACGCCGCGGCAAATGCCGAGCAGCGGTTTGCCGTCGGCGGCAGCCCAGCGGGCAAGGCGCAATTCGGCCATATCGCGCGGCGGGTCAATCATGCCAAGGCGCTCGTGGGGTTGATCGCCGTAGTGGCTGGGTGAAATATCGCCGCCGCCGGCGAGCACTAAGCCGTCGAGCTGGTCGTAAATCGCGCGCAGCGCAGGAGCGTCGAGCAGGGGCGGGATCAGCAGCGGCGCGCCGCCGGCCCGCAGCACAGCGTCAACATAAGTTTGGCGATGGCCATATGAAGGCGGACACCAATCGCGGTCGCGGAAGGTGCCGCAGGAGATTCCGATCAGAGGCGTCATGCGCGCTTCCTCCATGGTCGGTAATGCCGATATTATGAGTGCGCATTATAACATACTATCCTAGCGAATCATCAGTCGCGGGAATGATTGCACGGGAGTACTTAGCGTCGTGAGGCGGTGTACCCGTATGTTATGCTAAAGGTTATCCGCGTTCGGTCGCAACTGGCAGGGCGATGGAGAAGGTACTGCCTTCGCCGACGATGCTATCAACCCAGATTCGCCCGCCGAGCAATTCGACCAGCGGCTTCACGATCGACAAACCGAGGCCGGTGCCGCCCGCTTCAACCTTGAGCGGATTATCGGTGCGGAAGAAGCGGTCGAAGATGCGGGGCAAATCTTCGGGCCGAATACCAACGCCGGTATCGCTTATGCTGAGCAGCAGATAGCGGCGACTATCGCTCAACGTGCTGCGCACCGGTTCGGGCAGATCGACATTGAGGGTCTCGCGAGCGGCAATCGTAATTTTGCCGCCGGGCGGAGTATACTTAATCGCGTTGAGCAGCACGTGATAGAGGATCTGGTGCAAGCGCATCGCATCAGCCCGGATCAACGGCAGGCCGGGCGGGATCGAGATCGTCAATTGATGCCGGCGTTGAGCGATTTGTGGTTGCAGTTCGGCGATCACGCCGCTGAGGGCCTCGGCGAGATGGAGCGAGCGCCATTCGAGATCAATGCTGCCTGACTCGATCTTGGTAATTTCGAGCACATCGTTAATGAGATTAATCATGCGCTCAGTATTGCTGTAGATGGTATTGACGAACTCACGCTGGGTATCGTTCAATTGCCCCAACCCCCCCATCGCCAGCAATTGGGTAAAACCCTTGATCGCAGTCATCGGGGTACGCAACTCATGCGACATGGTGCCGATAAACTCATTCTTCATGCGATCGGCTTCCACTTCGCGGGTAATATCGCGCAACACCAACAAGGCACCGAGCAATTCACCGTCGTCTTCGTTGACATCTTCTTTGAGCACAGGGCTAAGAGAAACATTGATCGTGCGACCACTGATCACGGCTGTGGTCGAAAATGTACGTGCTTCACCGGTAACGCTAAGCGGACGGCGGAGTAGATCATCGAGCGGCAATTCGGCAGCATGGTTGCTCAGATGCCGCTGAATGATATCGTGGAGATTCCAGAGTACGAGTTCTTCGGCAGGGCGGTGCAAAATGCGGCTTGCGGCCTGATTGACGCTCAACACACTACCGTAGAGATCGCAAACGATCACACCGTCAAGCAGACTTTGCAAAATGGCAGCAATTTGGCTCGTCTCTTTCTGTTGGCGATCGAGCAATTCGTAGCGCCGTTCGGCTTCAGCGCTAATCATGCGGAACAGATTCGCATTATTGATGCCAATCGCGATTGCACCGGCACAGGCATTGAGCAGGCGGACATGGCCTTCGTGGAAGAAATGGGTGCGCGAATGCGAAAGGGTCATGACCCCGATCACCTCGCCTTGCACAAAGAGCGGCACCGAGATCATCGAACCTTCGCGCTTGCGGGTGCTGCCGGGGATCGACACCCAACGCTCATCTTGCGCAACATCATTGACCAACACGGTTTGGCCGTGCTGGGCCGCCCAACCGGCGATGCCTTGGCCAATTGCAAAGCGGATCATATTTTCAGGCGTGACCTTCTTGCCTAAAATCGCTCGGGTCACGAGGAGACTAGGGTTATCTTCCTCGGCGAGCAAGATTGAGGCATGCTCAGCTTGAATAATCCGCGCCAGCATCTCAAGCGAGTTGTTAAGAATCTGATCGAGATCAAGCGTCTGATTGACCTGTGAGGCGATGGCATGCAGGGTGGCGAGCCGATCTTTCTCTTCTTCCAACTCGCGGGTGCGTTCAATCACCCGTTGTTCGAGTTCTGCGTTAAGGGAACGAATCGTATGATACAGGTCTGCATTTTGCAAAGCAATCGTCGCTTGGCTGACGATGCTCTGGGCTAGATCTTGCATAAAGCGAAGATCGAGCGGATTATTGCGCTCTTGCAGCGTCACGGCGCCAATCAGACGTTCACCGCCGATCATAGGGATGATCATCACGCTGCACCCGGCAATCAGCCAGTCGTGGTCGGGATCAACCGGAGCTACCGGCCAAAAGGTGCCGCCAGCGCAGGTAAATGCCGTCTGAATAACAGGGTTCGTAGGCGGCAAGCGATAACCGGACGATGGGCCGTCGACACTGCCCCGGCTGGCGGTGACGCGAAGCTGGTGGTTGGAATCTGTCAACCAGACCGCAACGTGGTGGGTGTCGGTAAGGCGATGCAAACTATCAATCACAATTTCCAGCAGCTCATTGCGGTCGAGGGTTGCTGAAAGGCGTTGCGAAATATCATTGAGCGCCTTCAGTTGCAGCGCGCGTTGATCGGCTGCTGCCGAGGCGGCATCAAGACTAGCAGCAATAAATTCGCGCTCGTGGATCAACTGGTTGGTGTGTTCGGCCCAAATATCAACTAACGTCGCAATAACCTGATCGAACAATTCAGCCAACGTATCGATCAGGGCGACATCAGGTGTATCGTGGAGCAAAGCAGCGCGGGTTGCGCGATGCATCTGATTGATATTGCGCACCAGTGCGGGCAGATCGGCGCCGGATTCAGCAGTGGCCAATTCGCTTAACAGCTCACGTAGCGGTTGATCGTCACCGTTAGCCGCAGCAGCTAGTGCGAGCGCGAAGCGTTGCAGATCGAGCTGAGCTTGGGTCGCCACCGATCCCGTGGTTGTGTCGCGCAAATCATTCCACTGTTGCAGCAGGGTGGCCTGCTGGGTTTGCAGCCAATGGCTCAACACAGGCTTCATACAGGCGATCGGCGGCTTTCTTTATTCACTACGCACGACTACGACCGTCGCGTCATCGTTATCTTTGCCGAAGCGAGCTAAAATCTCATCAGCAATCTGCTGGGGCGAACGGCGCAGATCGGGCGGCGGTTCAGTCGTGAACCGGCTCGAAATACCGTCACTGTATAAAACGAAGGTATCGCCAGAATTGTAGGTATAGGCAAGGCGCAAGAGTTGCGGTAACCGATACCCGACGATGCCATTTTTCGAGATCGGTTTGATGAGCAGATCGCTATACACTTGCGCGCCGATATTGCCAACGCCGACGAACTCAGCAGTGCGTGCCCGGGCATCAAGGCGAAGCAAGGCCATCACTGCGCCGCGGCTGCCGACGAGCGCGCGGTCGGCGCGGCGCATCAAGTCTGTCAGATCGGCAGCCGGATCGCTTTCGAGGATGGCAACCGCACGGCGGGCGGCTTCGGCTGCGGCATCACCACCGCCGAGACCATCAATCACCGCGGCCAACAAATGATCATCATCGTATGGCAATGCTAGGTAGGCATCACCACTGACACTCTGGCCAAACTTGGGCCGTAGCGCCGCTCCCCACACAAGCTTCATACTGCCTCGTTATCTGCGGATAGTACGCCACTTCACGGCGCGCACCGTCGTTCCCACGCCGGGGATGGAATGAATATGGAACTCATCCATCAGCCGGCGCACACCGGGTAAACCGGCGCCAAGCGAATGAGTTGTGCTGTACCCATCGCGCAGAGCTAATTCGACATCAGGAATGCCGGGGCCACAATCGCGGGCTTCAATAGCCAAACCAGCCATGCCCTCTGGATGATGAACGGGGCTAATTTCGATCTCGCCACCACCCGCATGCCGGATCAGATTATGGCCCAATTCAAGGATACAGATCTCAATGCGCGTGCGATCCGTTTCAGCAAACTGCAATTCACCGGCCAACCGGCGACCGGTGCTAAGAGCGACATAAATATCGGCTTCACGCTGAATGCGTACAATGGTCGCTTCCATACCTTGTATTATACCTGAAGGGGATTAGCGAAGTGCGACCGTTCGGCTAGTTTGAACGGCGCGGCAAGCGCAATTCAGCGCTATCAATTACGATTGTCACCGGGCCATCATTAATCAGCGCCACATGCATCATTGCGCCAAAGACGCCGGTGGCGACGGGGATGGCACGGGCACGGAGCGCATCGGCGAAGGCGTCAACCAGCGGCTCAGCGATCTCAGGGCGCGCGGCGGCAGTAAAGCTAGGGCGGCGGCCTTTGCGGGTGTCAGCATAGAGCGTAAATTGCGAGACCACCAACGCAGCGCCGCCAACGTCGATCAATGAGAGGTTGAATTTGCCTTCGTGGTCGCCGAAAATGCGGAGGTGGGCGATCTTCTCGGCCAGCAGATCAACATCGGCAAGAGTGTCGGTTTGGGTAACACCAAGCAAAATCAACAAGCCGTGGCCAATGGCGCCAACGACCGACCCGTTGACGGTGACGGACGCTTCGCTGACACGCTGAATCACTGCTCGCATTACGCCTCCTCGACTGGAATGGCAAAGATCAAGCGACCGGTTTGGGTCTGGTGAATGCGAGTCACGACTACTTCAATGGTTTGCCCGATGAGATGGCGGGCGTTCTCGACGATCACTGGCGTGCCGTCATCGAGATACCCCACGCCTTGTTGGCGGGTATTCCCTTCGTTGCGGATCAAAATGTGCAACCGCTGATCCTGCATTACCGGCGGGCGCAGGGCATCGCTGAGCTGATTGATGCTGAGCACGGTAATGCCCTGTAACCCAGCGACCCGATTGAGATTGTAATCATTGGTAATGATCGGGCAATGATGCTGGCGAGCTAGTTCGATCAGTTTATCATCAACCCGCAACACATCCGGTAGATCGTGATTGAGAATCTCGATCGGTAACGGTGACGACTGTTGCATCTGATTGAGCAGTTCGAGGCCGCGCCGGCCCTTTTGGCGGCGCAAATCATCGTTTGAATCGGCCAGCATTTGCAATTCAGCCAGCACAAAGGAAGGGATAAGCAGTGTTCCTTCCATAAAACCGGTGCGGACAACAGCCGCGATCCGGCCATCGATAATGGCGCTCGTATCGATCAAATAGCGGCGACCGCTTGCAGGCGCGGGGGATGACTCGCCGGTTGGCGGAGAAGGTTGTGCAAGTTGCGCGCGTTGTTGGCGCCACAGGTTAATCAATTCGATCAGATCGCGTTTACGCAGATACAAGATCGATGCGCTAAAGTAGACCAAAATAGCCGTCGCAATAATTGGGAGCAGATTGCCGTAGGGCGCCGGCAGCATCGCTAGCGGCACCGTGAGCAGCACGCCGGCAACGAGACCGATGAGGATCCCAATTGCCGCTAACATCACATCGCTGAGCGGGATGATCCGTGCCTGCCGAAAGAGCGAGTGTAACGGATCGACAATCAAGCGTGGTGCAAGGATGAGACCGAGGCCGCCGCCAGCGAGCATGAGTAACGCTGTGGCAAGGACTTGATCAGGCGTCGGATTTGGCCCTGATAGGGAACGACCTAGCCATAAGCCGAGATAAGCCATCCAGCCAAAGCCGATGAGGCGCACGATAAAATCGAGACCTAGTCTCATGTCTCACCCTTATTCGATGTCAGACGGTGATGATCGCACATTGCGGGTGAGGAGTTCAACTGCTTCCGCCAGCGAACGCACCGGCGTAACGGTCAAGTTGGGTGGCGTTTCGGGGGTCGTATGGGCCGGGATCACCGCTTGGCGAAATCCCAACTTTGCCGCTTCGCTCAAGCGCCGGTCGAGCTGGCTTACGCTGCGCAATTCGCCCGACAGGCCAATTTCGCCGAGGCAGACCACATCAGGCGCGATGCGCTGATTGCGGTAGGATGAAGCAATAGCTAGTGCGACGGCCAGATCAACGGCCGGCTCGCCGATGCGCAACCCGCCTACGATATTAACGTACAAGTCTTGATTAAACAGGGGCAATCCAACCCGTTTCGACAGCACCGCGGTCAGCATCAACAACCGGTTGAGGTCAAACCCGTTGGTGGTGCGGCGCGGTTGGGCGTTACCGGTATGCGAAGTGAGGGCCTGCACTTCAACCAGCAGTGGGCGGGTGCCTTCGAGAGTCACGGCGACGGTCGAACCGGGGCTGTGGGTGTTGCGTTCGGCAAGGAAGACCTGTGACGGATTCCGCACTTCACGCAACCCGTCGCCAGCCATTTCAAACACGCCGACTTCGTTAGTGCTGCCGAAGCGGTTTTTCACCCCGCGCAGCAGGCGAAACTGGTGAAAGCGGTCACCCTCGAGGTAAAGCACCACATCGACAATATGTTCGAGCACACGGGGGCCAGCGATAGCGCCTTCTTTGGTGACGTGACCGACCAGCACGATCGGGATAGCCGTTTCTTTGGCCAATTGCATTAGCCGGAGCGCACCCTCGCGCACTTGAGAGACGCTGCCGGCGGCGCTGGTTAATTCGGGCAGATAGACCGTCTGGATCGAATCGACGATGACCAAACGCGGGTGCAGGTGGCGAATGTGCTCGATAATCAGGTCAAGCGATGTTTCAGCGAGCACAAACAGATCATCAGCGGTGAGGCCAAGCCGTTCGGCGCGCAAACGGATCTGTTGGGCCGACTCTTCGGCGCTGACGTAGAGGGCCGGGCCAACGCTAGCGGCAAAATGAGCTGCCACTTGGCCGAGCAACGTTGATTTGCCGACGCCGGGATCGCCGCCGATCAGTACCACGGAACCGGGGACGAGGCCGCCGCCAAGCACGCGGGAAAATTCCTCGGCATAGACCGGCAGCCGCTGGAAATCGGCCAGCGGCACATCGCGCAAGCGGACTGGCTGGTTTGGGCTGAGCGCGGCAGGCCGGCTGGCGCTGGAGGTGCGGGCAGGAGCAATGAGTTGCTCGACTAAACTATCCCATGCACCACACTCAGGACATTTCCCCATCCAGCGGCTCTGTTGGGCGCCACATTGTTGGCAGACGAAAAGAGTGCGTGTTTTTGCCATAGCTGCATTATACCACTGCCACCGTAGCCGATGAATTGTGGAGTCTTTGAAAGAATAATTGTTAACTAAAATTGATAGTAGGTATATGGTAATATAAACACTATCTGATAATCTATAAACGAGTAGGTAAACAGTACTAATGGCGTCTAGGAAGTGCTGGCAGTTGCAAAGCCGAATTGCAGCCTTCTATACTCGCCGTACATTTTCTTGATTCATTGCGAAGGTTTTAGTCATGGTAGCCGGTATTGCTTTACTTGTAGAAGGTAATCCATATCGTCGTAGTGTGTTGATGAGAGCATTGAATGCCTATCATTGGGCAGTTATCGCTGTCGGTGATATGAGCGCCGCCTATAACTGTCGCGCACAGGCGGTCTTTGATGTGTTGATATTAAGCTTTGACTTTTTATTCTTGTTCAATACTGGTACAGTGGTTGATATTTTGATGCAGAATGTAAACTCTTTAGTGGTTTTATACGGTGCAAATTTTAATGTTTTAACTGTTCATTCGGGCGCTGCTGAAAATAACACGCGGTTACGGGCATTATTAAGCGTCCAGCATGCGCTTCATCAGGCGAGGAGGCGTTATCGACGAGTGCCATTCGTAATCAACCGCCGGCGCATACGGAAGCCAACAACGCTTGTATCACCGGTTTCACCATCAATACTGGTTGATACAAATCACCGTCAAGTCATTATCGAAGGACGGTTGATCAAATTGAGTGTAGGTGAAATGAAGTTATTGCAGCATCTTATTCAATCGCCGCAACAGATGGCTTCATTCAAAGAGTTAGCAGGCGCGCTCTACGAACAAGATTTCTCTCAGGCAGAGGCGCGTGAATTACTCAAAATGCGGATTCACCGGCTACGCCAGAAGATTGAACGAGAACTAGACTTACCGAGGATTATTTGTAGTATCCGTGGATATGGCTTTATGCTCTGTTCCGCAGTGACGCTCATCCAAGAAACGAATGCCCAGATGATCCCCGCTGTGGCTTTACCAATAGGCGGCGAGCAACTATTGGGGCTGGCCATTGGGCAGGCGGTAGCCGGCACATGCTGCCAACAACCAGAATGCGATGGCTATGTCGGGCCAAAAGTAGAAGGCGTCGACCAATCCATGTATCAGCGCACCGGCTATCGTAGCAGCAGCGCCGATCGCCACGGCAGACGTTGGTTGCGCCGATGGCGTGCGCACGATGCGCCATGTTACCCAGCCCAAGCCGAGCAGCAACAATGGCCCGCCGCGTAGCCACAGATCGAGGATCACGTTGTGGGGATGGGCCGTGTAGATTTCATTGGTGTCGCGGAGTGCCGGATCGATATACCGCTGATAGACAATCAGAAACTGATCGAGGCCGATACCGAGCGGGTGATCGACGAGCATCGCTAGCGCTGCGCGCCACGTCGCTACTCTGATGGCACTGCTCCCGGTGAGTAAGCTCAGCCGCTCGATGCCGAGCACAGTGATTGCGATGGCGATCAACGTCACAGCCACGCCGCCACCGATGAGTAGTAGTCGGCGATAGCGGGGAGTGACGGTGAAGAAGAGCAAAACGCCAGCGGCGGCTAGCGCGCCGAGGTATGCTCCGCGCGAAAATGAGACTCCTAAGGCTGCTAATGCCAACCCTGCACACACCGCAAACGCAAGAGCGATGCTACGGCGTTGTGCTTGCCACGCGGCCCAAGCCAGCGCTGCTGCCAACGGCCAGACCCGCCCCATCGCTAGCCCTAGATTGTTAGGATGGCCGTAGACGCCGGTTACTCGCACGACGCCTTCCGTTACGACTAAATCTTCACCATGCCCGCTCTTAACGCCAAACAGCGGCACGAGGTTGAAGCCGCCAGCTTGAGCTAACGCCACGATGGCCGAGACAGCGCCAGCAACCAACCAACCGATCAGCGTTGGCATCAGCGTGGGGCGACCTTGCCGCTCGTGCCACCACAGGAGAGCAGCGAACAGCAGCGGCTCGACGATCATCCAGCGTAGCTCACGCAAGGCCGGGCCACGCGCTTCGGCGATCAATACGCCCCAGATGCCGCCAAGCAAAACCAATGCAGGGGGGGCGAGGGCGATCACTGTCGAGGCGTGCAAGCGCAACGATTGCGGTAGCCATCGCCAGTCACGGATCAGAGTTGCGCAGGCGGCAATCAGCAACACTACCTCGTGCAATGGTAGGTAAATGCCGCTCTCGCGAATGCCGAAGCGAGCATCGAACAAGCCTTTGGGTAAAAAATAGAGCGGCACAGTAATCGCAACCAAACGGACAGCGAGATCAGGCCGGGCGATGGCAAGGCCGATAAAGGGCAACAGCCCGAACAGTGTCAGCGGCAGTTGGGCCGAGGCGCGATAGGCGATAGCAAGTGTGATGCCTTGGAGAGTGAAGATGACCCACTCGCGAGAACGAGCATCCCATTGGTACCAACGTTGCAGCAGATAATCGAGCAACGACAGCGCGGTACGCATCGTCAAGGCGCCGACTGCTGCTAGTAAAATCACAAGCGCTAATGGCCCATAATCACCGAGCGTCCGCCATGGCAAACGACGCGCCACCACAAATTCAGATGGTGGCACACCGCCGTGTAGGTCGAGGGTATGCACGGCATCAGGCAGACCGCGCAGCGCGTTGTCGTTCAGCGTCACAGGTGCGCCATCGAGCAACGCAGTCGCCGGTGTGCCGCCGCGCAACACGATCTCGGTACCGGCAAACCGCACTTGCCAACCATCGGCCGTGCTCATTACGGCAGGGTGATCCCAGCGATGCACGCCGACGTGGGCAATTGGCGGAGATGTGACATAATCGCGTAGAATGTCATACGAAGGCAACGGCTGCCAATCGCGACCGACCAGCGCAAAGTACGGGGTGGGATCATCAGGATGTGGCTCGGCATAGCCACCGTAGCGCAGCATCCACACATTCATCACGCCCATCCATGGCCACTCGTGGCGGGCGCGCTCGATCTGCGCTGCCAAATACGTCCCCTTGGTCACTTCATCGACTGGCGGCCCCCAAACGAATCGGCGTTCAGGCGGGATGGTATCCGGTGCAGCATTGTAGCCAAACTCAGTCACCCAGACCGGCGTCGCCAGATCGCCGTGGCGCTCCATCACCTCGCGCAGCAGCACCACCCGACTCACATCGTTGCGAGTATCGATTGGCCGATCCCAACGCCAATTATCGCGCCCGCGCAAAAAGACGTAGCGATGCTCGGTGGGCGGCTGGCCGAGGCCGTAGTTCTGGGCCGACATAATATCGAAATAGGCAGCACCGCCGAGGGAGTACATCGCATCGAGAAACTCCAGCTCGGTCATCGGCGCACGCGGATCAAGACCATCGGTCGGCGCCAAGCCGGGGAAGAGCACCACCGCATCGGGATTAGCCCGCTTCACCGCTTCATAGCCCACGCGCAGCAAGGCGAGAAAATCGGCCGGCTTCGGGTCTTGCCATCCCCATTCATTCTTTAGGTTCGGTTCGTTCCAAATCTGGAAAAAGCGCACCTGACCGCGATAGCGTTCAGCTAATACGGCGAGAAAACGGCCATAATCGGCCAAATCATCGGGCGGCGCCATCGAATTGCCATCAATCGCCAAGCCGGCCTGAAATTCCGGTGTCGTACAGCCACGTTCGCACGCCCACAGCGGTGGTCGGTCAACCCGCATAATCAATTCAATTCCATGCGCTACTGCCGCAGCGACGATGCGGTCATATTTTGCCCAACTCGAAATCTCGCCAATCGTTGCGACATTTCGCCGGTCGCGAAAATCACCCCGGCCGTGGATCTCGATGTCATCCCATGGCACTTGCATGCGAGCGTAACGCGCGCCGAGATCGCGGGCAAGCGCGAAGGTACGGTCAACCGCGTCTGGGTCAGGCTCGAGATGGAGATTGAACACATTGACGCCAAGCGCCGGACCATCACTGTAAGGGAAGGGCTGATTAATCGGCGAGCGCTCGGCTATGCCACGGAAAGCGGCGTTGTCGAGCCAGACCGCAACGCCAAGCGTGGCGATTAGCAGCGCATTGAGGAAGGCGAGCGATAGCAAGCGGATCAGCGTATTGCGCATAACGCTGAGAGTATAGACCGGTGGCGTGGTGGTGTCAAGGGAGGCTGCTGTTCCTGCTTCTCTGCTGAGGGGGTGACGTTGCGCTGAAGGGGGAGATTGCTTCGGTCGGGTGGCACCAGCTCCGCTGGATGCCGCCACTCCCTCGCAATGACGTAGGGGCTGTGCATTCAGCAAATAAGGTTCGTGAGAAGCACTACATCTTTAGAGGAAAGACGCTCTCTTACGGCGACCACCTTGGCAAGCCGCGGGTAGTGGCGGTACGTTCGATGATTTCTTCGAGGCCGGCGAAAGCGAGATACGGCCAATCTGGACGATTGGGGTCACAGTTTAAAGCGCGGCGAATCTGGATCGCGAAGCGTGGCTGGAACTCACTGATCTGTGCGTAGTGCTGCCAGTAATCGATAATCACATCTTTTCGTTTGATAAGGAGCGAGCGAGCTGGAAGCGCATTGCTCTTTGCCAGATTCACTTGCGGGAGGGCAGGGAGCAGATTCCACAGGTCGTTATTTCCCCAAACGGCATACGGAATCATATGATCGATGGCATAATCATGTCGCAACGGCTTGCCTGTCCAGACGCATTGTAAGTTTTGGCTGTTGTTTAATGCCTGCCGCACTTCAGATGTATCACGTTCATCTTGGGGTGATGCCATCAAAAGAGCAAGATAACGTCCGGGGTTGGCAGTGCGATTGATTTCATCGGTGAGCCGTGCCCAGCGCACAATGATGCTATCTTCAATCCAGTGTTCAAACCGGCAAATATCGAGCCAGATATCGGTGGGAACGCCTACCCAGCCGAAAGTTTCGCGATTGCCGGGGCGATAGGTGAAAAGAGGAGCGTTAATACTACCAGCATGAACCACCGGGCCTTTGCGAATGGTTTGAGCAATCAACTTGAGCACACTATCGTATCGGTGCGGATTCTCTTCGAGATCACGCAAGATATTGTAGAGGCTACTTGGGCCACCGGCGTCTTTTGCTAATTTAGCGATGGCTGACCGAAAGGCGATAGTGATTGGTTTCGGCGTGTTCGAATACTCACCGCGAATCTGGGCAATATGTTCGGAGGCGGTCACAATCGGCCAATAGAAGATAAGCCATTGGATTGCAATTGCGCGCAGGGGAACGTAAACCCGATCAGCACCCCATTCAACCGGATTGACCGCGTTGCGGGCAATCGCGCAAAGAGCGCGCAGCAGAGCGAGCTTGTAGGTGGCCGTCTTGCGATCATGGGCGAGAACGGCCTCAATGCGTTCGAGACCACGAGCGGTATCGCGTTCGCTCCTCTCCCCCACCACATTCACCCACCGAATGCCCGGTCGGGTCTGATCGGGTATCTCTGCTACCAACAACACCCGGATACCGACCGACTCGAGCAGCAAGGTGAGGCGAGCCGATGGGATGGCGGTGTAGAGCCGGCCAT